>NZ_JANGBE010000014.1:0-80675 GCF_024462255.1 Flavonifractor sp. DFI.6.63
TCCTCGACCGTGTTCTGCACCACTGTACCGTCGTCAATATCAAGGGCGAGAGCTACCGGCTGAAAGAACGTAAAGAATATATGAAGCAGAAGCAGCACATTGTCAATACCCTCTTTGAGCAGGGACAAGCCTAATTTTTCTACATTCCCTCACCACTGTTTTCCTGCATTTTTTATCCGGCGAAAAACTACAATATTAAATCGGCGTTGACAGGGGTGTAAGGGCGGAAGAACTGGGGTGCCTCGTGGAGGGACAGGCCCAGGCCGTGGCCCAGGGCATAGCCCGCCACATCCAGCCAGTTCTCATATCCCCAGTACTTGGGGGACTGCGGCCAGCCCTTGACGATATCGGCGGTGGAGTTGCCCGCCTTGATCCCCTCCATGCCGTCGTACATCATCTTGCGGCAGTCCTCGTACACCTGCTTTTGGAGCGCGGTTGCCTCGCCGCAGACAAACGTGCGGTAATAGCAGGACTTATAGCCCATATACGAATTGCCGTTGATATCAATGCACACCACGTCGCCGGGGTTGATGGACCGGTCGGTGTAGTCGATGTGCAGAGGATTAGTGCGGGGACCGGAGGAGCAGACAAACTCCTGCACTTCGTCGGCGCCCAGCTCGTAGAGCTTTTTCATGCCAACGCCCACCAGATCGCACTCCCGCACGCCGGGAACCAGGGCCTTTTTGATCTCGTAGAACGCGGCGGTAGCGGAGTTACAGGCCATGCGCATGCAGGCGATCTCGTCCTCGTTCTTGATGACGCGGGCATCAAACATGGCCTCCTCGGCATGCTTGAAGCGAGTGATGCCCTTGCGCTTGAGGGCCTCGGTCATCATCAGCTCAGAGCAGCAGCCGTCAAAGCCGATGACGCCGTTCTTCTGGCCGTGCTCCTCTATGACGGGGACGATCTTGGACATGTGAGTCTCCAGCTCGTCCACGTTGCGGGCCCACTTCAGTCCTCCGGGGGGCGCCCAGATCTTGTCTTTGAGCCATGGCATCTCTTTGCGCAGCTCATAGCAGGAAAAGCTGGTGGTCAAAAAACAGTGAGGATCGCCGTTGATGGGCAGGACCACCATCTGGGCCTGGGGAAAGCGGCAGGGTACCGTGGCGTAGCCGCCGGTGATGTAACGGATGCTGTAGGCATCCCAGGTAATGAGCACGTCGATGCCGTGCTTGGCCATGACCTCCTTGGTGCGCTGGAGACGGTATTCCCGCATCCGCTCGAAGTTGATGCCGGCCAGACGGTCGTATGCCATTCTTCCGTAGGGCATGTTTCGTTCCTCCTTTTTGTCATTCGGCGCCGGCGTTGACGGCCGCCGCCAGGGTGATGCACATATATTTTGTCTCCGCCGAGGATGCACGGGAACTGAGAATGACGGGGACCTTTGTGCCTAAGATGAGTGAGCCTACCGGGATGCGGCAGGTCTGGGTGATGGCCTTGGTGGTCAGGTTGGCCGAGGTGAGTTCCGGAAAGACCAGCAGATCCGCGTCCCCGGCCACATCGCCGCCGAAGCCCTTGACCTTAGCGGCCTCCTTGTTGATCGCCACATCATAGGAGATGGGACCTTCCACCGTACAGCCGGGGATCTGGCCTTCCAGATTCATGCGCTTGAGTTCGGCGGCCTCCACGCTGTCCTGCATACGGGGATTGACGACCTCTACCGAAGCCAGTACGCCCACCTTGATGTTCTCATAGCCCATGGCTGTCATGGTCTGTACCGCGTTCTCGATGATCTGACGCTTCTCATCCAGGGTAGGATGCATACAGATGCCCGCGTCGGTGAAGGCAATGAGCTTATGATAGTGGGGCAGCTCCCGGATGGAGAGCATGGACACCAGGTTTCCGGTACGCAGCTGGTTTTCCCGCTTCAGGATGGCGTGCATGAACTGGGCTGTTTTAATGAGTCCTTTCATGATGCAGTCCGCCTGTCCCGCGTTGACCAGATCCACCGCCCTCTGGGCCGCAGCCTCATGGTTGGGCTCATGGCAGATGGTCACGTCGCTCTTATCATAGTAGTGGTCGGCCAGCAGTTCGGAGATGATCTCCTCATCCCCGATGAGGATGGGTTCGATCAGTCCTTCCCGGCCCGCCCGCAGGACGGCCTCCATCGTGTACTCGTCCTCTGCCGAGACCACTGCGCAGCGGGCCTTCTGCTTGCGCTGCATCGCCCGCTGGGTAAGCTGAGAAAATTTCGTATAAGTCATGGGGCCGCCTCCTGTTCGGATCGTCGTCTTATTTTGAATGCAGGATCTATGCCAAGTTTTTTATGGGAAGCGGTGCGGTTTTTCAGGCCTTCTTGCGCTTTTCCCGCCGCCAGTGATGCCGATCGGCATCACTGGCGTTCACTTTCCGCAACACCGTCCGGTTTGTTTCTGCGTTCAGAGCTTATGATGAAGCTTCAGGATCTCCAGCAGCATCTCGTCCCGGTAGCGGGCCAAAGATTCGTTGGTATTTCCGAGCTGCGCGGGCCGCCTGGCCATGGCCTCCTCCACCCCGGCCTGGGCCATATCCGGCCAGTCCTCGGGGTAAGTCGTCCAGCGGGCCATATCCTCCAGCCAGGACTTTTTGTTCTTGCCCCCGCCCACGTTGGCATACAGGCCCTTGATGCCCTTGGGATTGCCCAGCTGATAGAGCAGGTTCTGTCCCATAATGGCCCAGCGG
Source organism: Flavonifractor sp. DFI.6.63 (assembly GCF_024462255.1). Taxonomy (NCBI): domain Bacteria; kingdom Bacillati; phylum Bacillota; class Clostridia; order Eubacteriales; family Oscillospiraceae; genus Flavonifractor; species Flavonifractor sp. DFI.6.63. Next base: position 2,662 of record NZ_JANGBE010000014.1, read on the forward strand.
ATGCCAGGCCCGAAGGTAAGGGCCTTGTCCGCGTCCTCCACCGAGCACACGCCCCGTACCACCAGGTCGATGATCTCACGGGCCACCGCCGTCTGGATGCGGTTTGCGATGAAGCCGGGCACCTCCTGATGCAGCACCACCGGCTCCTTGCCCAGCTGGGTATAAAACTGCCGCGCGGTCTCCACCGCCGCTTCGCTGCCTGCGGGACCGACCAGTTCCACCAGGGGGATCAGATGGGGCGGGTTGTAGGGATGGGCGCCGATGCAGCGTTCGGGGTATTGAGACAGCTTTGCGATCTCGCTGATAAGCAGCCCGGAGGTGCTGCTGGCGTAAATGACCCGGTCTCCCGCAAATTCGTCTACCTGTGCCAGCACCGCCTGCTTAATCTCGTACCGCTCAGGCACCGACTCCTGCACCAGCTGCACGCCGCAAAGGGCCTCCTCCATGGAGGTAGTACAGCGGACCCGGTCCAAGGCCTGGCCGGCCGCCTCCCGGGTCATGCACGCTTTCTCCACCAGGAAGGCCAGGTTGTCGGCCACCTTTTGACGTCCGGATGCCAGCTGTTCGTCACTGATATCGTACAGCACCGCCTCGTAGCCCTTCATGACGAAATTGGTGCACCAGCTTGCACCGATGACCCCGGTACCCAGGCATGCGATCCTCTGGATCTCCTGCGTTTTCATAGTCTCACTCCTCCTCTGTTTTGCGGCAGTCCGCCAGGAATGCCTCCAGAGTGTCGTATCCCGGCGGGAGCCAGGTATAGCGGTTGGCCCGCTCCTCGCCCCGGAGCACCCGCGCTCCGCCTTGGGCCAGGGCCAGCATCTCCCGCTCGCCGGGGATGACCACTACCGGCGCCAGAAACTCCACCTGCTCCGTTACCCAGTTGGTAAGTCGTTTGGACCAGGCCAGACCTCCGGTGAGGATAATGCGGTCCAGCCTGCCGCTCTGCACCACTGAAAGTTCCCCAATGCCTTTGGCGATCTGGTAAGCCATATACCAGAACACGTCCCGGGCCTTTTGATCCCCGGCGTCGATCAGCGCCTCCACATCCCGGGCGTCGTTGACGCCGAACCAGGCTACCAGACCGCCCCTGCCCCGCATTTTATTGGCCACCTCCGCCTTGGTATATTGACCGGAATAGCATAGTTCGATCACGTCGGTGACCGGGATGCGTCCCGCTCGCTGGGGGGACATGGGACCTGCATCGTCCAGCAGGGTGTCCACCATCCGTCCGCCGGAATGGAAGGCCATGGTGATGCCGCCTCCCAGATGGGCCACGATGAAGTTGCACTCCTCATAGGCCTTTCCCAGGCTTTTGGCCACTTGGCGGGCCACCATTTTGGAGTTGAGGCAGTGAGAGGTAACGAAGCGGCGGCACTCAGGCAGGCCGGTGTAGTGCATGATCTCGTCGGCGTCGTCTGCCGAGGGCGCGTCATAGAAAATAGCGGGCACACCGCTCTCCCGGGAGAGCTGGTAAGCAATGATGGCCGCCAGGCTGGACACGTGCTGGGAGCGGGGCCGGTAGCGCAGCATGGCGTCCACGTGGGCGTCGATCACGTAGGCTCCGCTGTGTACGCCATGGATGGAGCCGCCCCGGGCCACGATCAGGTCCAGGGTAGACAGATCCAGTTCCGCCCCCCGGATAAAGTCCCGGATGGAGGCCATGCGGATGTCCAGCTGCTGGATCATCCGCGTACAGTCTGCGATGTCCTCCGCCCGGATGACCAACTCCTGCTTGAGCACCTCCGTCTCATCCTCAAAAAGGGCCAGTTTGGTGGAGGTGGAGCCGGGGTTGATGGTCAAAATTCTCTTTTTCTCTGCCATGGGGTCCCTCCTCATGGGTGCTGCTTCCAGGACCAGGCCGGATCCTGAACGATGCATTTTCCGCCGGTAATCTCCAGAACCTGCCCGGTCACGCCCCGGGCCAGGTCTGAGGCCAGAAAGACCATGCCCGCCGCAATCTCGGCGGGCTCGCCCAGACGCTGCATCACGCTGCTGCCACCCAGCACGTTGATATCTTTCAGGTGACGGTTGTTTTGGGTAACCATGTCCGTCCGGATCATGCCGGGTGCCACAGCGTTGACCCGGATGCCCCGGCCGGACAATTCCCGGGCCAGCAGTCTGGTGTACATGCTCACGCCCGCTTTGGTCACGCCGTAGATACTGCGCACGGTGGAGGTAATGCGTCCGCCCAGGGAAGAGGTGTTCAGGATACAGCCTCCCCGCCCCGTCAGATAGGGGATCGCCAAATTGCAGCAGGAGATGACCGCCTTCAGATTCACGTTCACCACCTTGTCCCACTGTTCATCCGGCATAGTGGTAAAGCCGCAGGGGTTGCCCACACCGGCGTTGTTGACCATCACATCCACGCCGCCAAAGCGTTCCTGCACGCGGTCCAACAGCGCGCACATCTGCTCGGAGCAGGTCACGTCGGCCGCAAAGCCGAACTGATTGGGATCGTTCCGGCTGTTTACCTGGTCGATCATGTCCTGTCGGAAGTCGCATACCGTGACCCGGCAGCCCTCGGCCAGGAATGCCTCCGCCGCCGCCTTTCCGATCCCGGAGGTCCCTCCGGTCACCACCACACTCTTTCCCGCAAGCCCGGTATTCATGCTTCCACCTCCCGTACGTCTGTGTTCCCGGCCTCCAGCAGTGTGCCGGTACAATAGGAAGCCGCCTGGGAGGCCAGAAACAGCACCGCCCTAGCCAGGTCAGACACGCCGCCGCCCAGCGCCGCCGCGTTGACCCGGATGCGCCGGCTCGCCAACTCGGAGGCCAGCGTCTTGGTCATAGACTCCACACCTGCGGCACAGACCGCCGCCACCCCCTCCAAAGGGCCCGGCCGGTGCAGGGCGGAATCGGTCAGCAGCACGACGGCGGGGTCCTGTGCGCGCTCCAGGTAAGGCAGCGCCGCTAGGACCGCCTTCCAGTCGGTCCGCAGGGTCTCGGCAAAGGCACAGCTCCACTCCTCCGGCGTTACTTCCGTGAGCGGCTTGCGCACTGGTGCAGAGCGCCCGTTGCATACCATCACGTGGATGGCCCCCATGCGTTCTCCCGCTGCGGCAACAAACGCCGTAAGCGCGTCATCGTCCGTCAGCGGCAGCTTTTCCGTATGGATGCTCAGCGCTTCCTTCCAGGCCAGCGTCTCCAGCTCGCCCAGATGCTCGCCGCAGACGAACACGTCGGCCCCTTCCCTTGCCAGGGCCAGAGCCACCGCCTGTCCCGCCGGGTCGCCTCCTGCCACCACTGCGGTCTTACCATGAAAATCCGCGTTCATATCGTCCACTCCCTTTTACAGTCCCAGAGCGGCCCGGACGGCTGGGCCGTCAAAGGCGGGAATGCCCAGCATCGCGCGGGCCTCGGCAGGCGTCGCAGGCCGGTTGCCGTAGGCCCTTACAGCGGCAACGGCCCGCTCCACCAGCATGTGGTTGGTGGCCAGAATTTTTTTGCCGCTTTCGTCCACACCGAAGACCACATTGTCCTCCATGCCCACCCGGATGTGCCCGCCCAGAGCCAGTGCCGCAAACAGGATGGGCATATGCCCCCTGCCTACGCCGAATGCCGACCAGGTGGACCCGGCGGGGATATGGGTAACCAGATATTGAAGATGTTCCACGGTGGCGCTCATGCCTCCGGGCACACCCAGACAGAACTGGTAGTGGCAGGGTGTAGGCAGATGGCCCTTTTTCACAAAGTGCTCGGTGATGCCCAGCATCCCCGTGTCAAAGATCTCGATTTCCGGCTTGATGCCCCGCTCCATATACAGGTCGCCCAGCTTCTCCAGAAACTGCGGCGTGTTCAAAAAGACGCCGGCAGGCATCCAGTTGAAGGTGCCTGCGTCGTAAGAGCCCATTTCGATCCCGGGCAATTCCCTGTGGTGCGCCATCCGCTCTTCGTCTGTGGCAGGGTGGGCCTTGGAGGCCCCCGAGGAGGTGCAGTTGATGATGATGTCGCAGTCCTCGTGGGCACGGATCCGGCGGATGGTCTCCCGGAAGCGCTCCTGATCCATGGCTCCCAACCCGTCGGGGGCGCGCATATGCAGGTGCACCACGGCGGCCCCCAGCTTCCAGGCGTCATAGGCCTCGTCGGCGATCTGCTGAGGCGTCTCTGGAATTTTGTAGCCCGCAGGGGTAACCGCCCCGGTGAGGGCGGCGGTAATAATGGTCTTTGCCATGCGGTATTCTCCTTTCGCTTGCGTTCTGTCTTTTTCTTGTGCAAAATTCATGCCAACTTATTTTTTTCCGGTGTATTACCCGGATTTCCCCGTCATCCGGCCCGGTACGCCCCTCCGGTTCCCTCCGTCCTTCCGCTCCGGGTGTTCACTTTCAGCATCACCCGTCGCAGATCGGCAACATACCGCCCCCCGTTTCGCCCGTTTTCCCTCCTTCCCGCCCTCTTTTTTTTGGCACGCCGTTTGCATAAGTTCCTTTCGGAAGACTTATCGAACGCTTTGTTTTCCAAAATCTAAGGAGGAATTTTATGTCCAAACAAGCAGTGATCGTAGCATACGGCCGTTCTGCCGTATGCCGTGCCAAGAAAGGGGCCCTGGCCCGCTCTCACCCCATCGACTGGTCGGCTCAGGTGCTCTGCGGCGTTCTGGACCGGGTCCCGGAGCTGGATCCCGGTGAGATCGCCGACGTGATCGTGGGCTGTGCCATGCCGGTACGGGGGCTCAACCTCAACGCGGCCCGTCTCATCACCCAGCGCGCCGGTCTGCCGGACAGCGTATGCGGCCAGACCGTCAACCGCTTCTGCGCCTCCGGGCTCCAGTCCATTGCCACCTGCGCCAACGCCATTACCGCCGGGCAGGAGACGGTCATGGTCGCCGGCGGCGTGGAGGATATGAGCCATACCTTTAAAACCGCCGATCCGGCCGACCGGAATCCCTGGCTGGCGGAACACAACGAGGGGGCCTATATGGGCATGGGCTTCACCGCGGAAAACGTGGCGGCCAAATACGGCATCACCCGCCCCGAAATGGAGCGTCTGGCGCTGGAAAGTCACCGGAAAGCAGCCGCCGCGCAGGACGCCGGCGGATTGAACCGCTCCATTATCCCTGTCACCGTCCCCGGGGCGGAGGGCGGCACGGAGACCGTCACTCTGGACGAGGGGATCCGCCGGAATACCACGCTGGAGGGCCTGGCCTCCCTGAAGCCCTGCTTCCGGGAGGACGGCGCGGTCACCGCCGCCACCTCTTCCCAGACCAGCGACGGCGCGGCTTTCGCCGTTCTCATGAGCGAGGACAAAGCCGCCGCGCTGGGGATCAAGCCCCTGGCCCGGATGCGCTCCTTTGCCACCGGCGGCTGCGATGCCCGCTATATGGGCCTCGGCCCCATCTACGCCGTGCCCAAAGCCCTGGCGCGTGCGGAACTGACCATGGACGACCTGGATGTGATCGAGCTCAACGAGGCCTTCGCCGCCCAGGCCCTGGCCTGTATCCGGGATCTGGCGCTTCCTGTGGAAAAAGTCAATCCCTGGGGCGGTGCCATGGCGTTGGGTCATCCCATGGGCGCCACCGGCATCTTTCTCACTTCCAAAGCGCTGGACTACCTGCGTCTGAACGGCGGGCGCTATGCGCTGGTCACCATGTGCATCGGCGGCGGTATGGGCGCGGCCGCCGTGTTCGAATTGCTGTAAGCCGCAAAGGAGGAAGCTATCATGAGTTATAAGGTTACCCGCCGTTCGGAAGCCGTGGCTTACGAGGCTCCGGGCCATTACGACATGCGTCCCACCCGCCTGCACAATCCCGGCGATGTAAACGATGGCCGCATCACCGTGGGGCTGAGTCATTTTTTGCCCGGCGGCGGCTGCCATTTCGGGTCCAACGCGCTGGAATCCATCTATTATGTTCTTGCGGGCGAAATGGATCTGACGACCGACGACGGCACCACCACCCTGCACGCCGGAGACTCCTTCCACTGTGGGCCCGGCACCCAAAAGGCCATCCAAAACAACGGCCCGGTCAGCTGCCAGATGCTGGTTATTCTGACCCGGCCGGAACAGGCATAACGAAAAGGAGGAAGTTATCATGAATATTTCCGAGCATCTTTTTGATCTCACTGGAAAAAACGCCGTGGTGGTTGGCGGCGCGGGCGGCATCGGCCAGGCCATTGCCCAGGGTCTGGCCGTCTATGGAGCCCGCGTGGCCATTGCCAGCCGCAGGGAAGAAAGTCTGAAACGCGCCCAGCAGGAGATTTTGGAGAGCAGCGGCAAGCAGGTGTGCTACTACACCGTGGACGCGGGAGACGAAGACAGCGTAATCGCCCTGCTGAACGCCGCCCTGGCTGAATTCGGCGAGGTGGATATCCTGGTCAACGCCCAGGGCTTCAATCAGAAATTTCCCGCCACGGAGTTTCCCATGGACGTGTGGGACCAGATGTTCAGCGTCAATGTCCGAAGCTTGATGCTCACCTGCAAGCATTTCGGCGCTCATATGAAGCAAAACGGCAGCGGCAAGATCATCAATCTCTCCTCCGTCCGGGGCGTCCGTGCCTGCGGCGGCGGCAACACCGGCTACGGTGCCACCAAGGGCGCGGTGGATATGATGACACGTATGCTGGCCAAGGAGCTTGGGCCCGAGGTCTGCGTCAACGCCATCGGCCCCACGATCACCTATACCCCCATGATGGTCGGCGTCCTTCCCGCCGACCCGCAGGAGCGGGCAGCCAAGGCGGCCAATATGCCGCTCAAGCGCATCGGCGAACCGGAAGACTGCGCCGGACCCGCCGTATTTCTGGCCTCTGCCGCCTCTGATTTCATGAGCGGGCAGATCCTCTACCCCGACGGCGGCCTGACCGCCATGGGCTGATTGTCCGCCGGTGTCTCTGAGAACCGGAAACAGGGCCCGCTGCAAAGCAGCGGGCCCTGTTTCCATGCTTCTCCGCGCGTCACGCCAACGCGCTCCTTACAACCCAAAACCGGCCGTGCCGCGTGAAACCACGCGGCACGGCCGGTTTTGGCTACAGGCGCTCCGCCTCAATGGTACAGAGGAAATCCGCCACCGCCTGGAGCTCCCGTTCGCTCAGCCGCCCGATCCGCCGGATGGTATCGGCCTGGAGCGCCGCGTCGGCGGCCGGCGGATCGGGACGGCGCCCGGTTCGCACCCATTCCGCCGGGCATCCATACACATGCTCGATCAAAAGCGCCAGCGGCTCCGAGACGGTCTCCTTTCGTCCGCTGGTCAGCAGGTAAACATAATTGGCGCTGATCCCCAAACTGCGGGCAAACTCCGCCTGCTTGAGGCCGCAGGTGTCCAGCAGCCACCGGATGCGGTGCGCCAGCGTCCAGTACTCGTTATCCGGTAGCATCTTTCCTTCCAGCATGGGCCTGCTTCGCCTCCTCCATCATCTGGATGTATACCAGAAGCTCTTTTCGGCTGGTCACGTTGAGCTTCATGTAGATGCGGCGGTTATGGGTCTTGATGGTATTGATGGACAAGCACAGAATCGCCGCGATCTCCCGCGCCGTGTGTCCTTGCAGATACAGATCAAAGACCGCCCGCTCGGCGGCGGAAAGGGTCTGGATATTCTCCACAAAGGTGCGGTAGAGGGCCGACTGTTCCGGCGGAGGGGCATAGGCGGGCACGGCGGTCTCGTCCTGCCGGAAGAGAAATTCCAGCAGGTCGTCGATCTCCGGAATCCTGGTGCGCTGGGCGGTGCGGCCGCCCCCCTCCTTGATCTGCCGGAAGGCCTCCGCCATTGGGCGCAGGTACCGGCGGCTGAGCACGGCCGCTCCCACGTAGCTGCACACCAGCAGCGCCAGCAGTCCCAGTACCAGCACCCGGTTTTGGTCCGTAAGCCGGGCGGCCAGGGCTTCCCCCGGCATCATCAGCGTGAGCATCCACTGCTCTCCGGCATAGGCCGAGTCCTTGGGATAGAGCTCCACCGCCCGGTGCAGCCCTGCGTAGGTCCCGGCACCCGGCTGCTGGTAGGTATGAATCCCGCCCGTGTCCAGCTTTATCTCCAGGGGCTGCTCCGTCATATCCCCGGGGTAGACCGCATAGCTGCCGGCATACAGCGCCCCTTCCGCGGACAGGCGTCCCTCCTCCACCGGGGAAAGCATGCAGAAAAGGTATTCAAACCGGCTGTTGTCCGGGGCGTAAGACAGCTTGAAGAGCATTTGGCTCACTTCAAATCCGCACACCCCCATCACCGTACCGTCGGAAGCCGTCAGCGGGAGCGTGCAGAGCATGACGGACTCGCTGCTGCCGGGTAAGATGACGCTGCGGTTCCAGCGATACAGCCGGGAGACCGGCCGTTCCGGCCGGCTCCGCGCCATCTCAAGGGTCGTTTGATACCAGTCCGCTCCGCTCACGTCGCACTCCATCCGCCATTGAGGCAGGATGTACATGCCGTTTTCCCGCGCGATGGACATGGGACCGATCATATAGCGCAGATTGGCCGCGGTGTTGCTGACGATATTGGGCTCCATATTTTTGAGATAGAGCCCCGCCCGCGACTGCTGCGCATCCGGCAGGTCGGGATTCACCGTGGCGTCCAGTACCAGAAAGACGCCGCTGGCCCGGGTCTTTTCCAGGGCGCCGGTCAGGTGGGGCAGCGTCTCCTCCAACAGGGCGTTCAGCAGCTCCGGCTCCTCCGCCAGCGCCGCGGGTGGCACCTTCTGGGCCGCCAGCCGCCGTTCCAGGGTCTGGCTCAGGGTCTCCGCCAGGTCCACCCCCCGCACGGAGATATCCCCAAATTCCTGGTAGGCCGCCTGGGCACGGTAGGACAGCTCCTGCTCCAGCGTCTGCCGGACCTGCTGCTCCCCCGCGTGGAACGCCCCGGTTCCCATCAGCAGGATCAGTACCCCTGTGACGATGGCGGCGCAGAAGAGCATCAACAGCCCGAACAGGCGCATGCGCATGGAAATGCCGTCCCGTCCCGCGTTGCGGAACGCCCGGAGGTAGAGTCTTCCCGTTTCCAGCAGTCCGCTGCCGGGCATACCGCGCTCCCCCTCTCTCACGTCTGCCTCACCAGGCCGAGCGGAAGGCTTCCAGCCGCCCCGCCGCGGCCTGCCGGTAAGCCTCCTCCTCTGCCGCTCCGCCTTCCAGCAGGGACAGGTACTCCTGCCGCGCCTCGGACGCCGCGGTCTGGAGCTTCTCCGCATAAGCGCTGCTGACGGCGTTGAAGGCGTCGAATACCGGGGGCACGTAAAACCGGTACGCCTCGTATACCGTCATGGCGGCACGCAGCAGCTTCTGGATGTTCACGTTCTCGTTGGCGGCGATCTCCTGTTCCATGCGCTCTTCAAAGGCGGAGCGGGTCACCGGAAGATAGCCGGTGGAGGCTACGAAGCGCATGTTCTGCTCCGGCGCGGTGAACCACTTCAGGAAAACGGCCGCCGCCTGTTCCTTCTCTGGGGTGGAGCGGGCTACCACCAGGCCGTTGCCCCGCTGTATGGCGATCTTCTCCCCGCCCTGAAACGTGGGGAACGGCAGCACGGTATACTCCACCTGCTCGGTGGTATTGTCGGGATAGGTGATCTCTTCCCCGTAAAAGAGAATGCCCGCGGTGGAGCCGGTGGAGCAGACGATCTCCCCGGTCTTGGACAGGTCGGAGGAATAGCCGTCATAGATGGCATAGCCGCCCCTCACCGCAGGCTCAAAGACCGCTTCCCATATCCGGCGGTAGCAGTCGCTGTCCAGCGCCAGGGCCTCCCCCGCGAATAGGGATCCCCCCATCTGTTCCATCCCGACCTGCGCCAGGTTGAACAGGGAGTCCGCGGTATAAAAGCTCTTGCCGTCCTCCGGCGTGTCCGGGGTCAAGCCGTCGGTCCAGTCGTAATAGGCCGTCGAGGCCGCCGCAATGCCCTCGAAAGTGGAAAGGCTGTCCAGACCGATCCCCGTAGCCTCGGAAAAGCGGTCGAACAGGGTCTGATTGACAAAGAGCACCTCGGTGGATTTGGCGAAGGGGAAGACATAGAGCTGTCCGTCGGACAGTCGTCCCTCCTCTACAAAACGGGGCAGGTAGGCGTCCAGCTCCGCCTGGGTGAATTGCCCGTCCAGCGGCGCCAGCAGCTCCCGCTCCTGAAGCAGGGCGGCGGTGGCGGGATAGCAGGTGGCGATATCGGGCATCTCGGGCGCACCCGGGTCTCCGTCGGCGATCATGGTCAGCTTCTCCTGCACCGCCGATGAGCCGGAGATGGAGGTGACGCTGAGAATGATGCCCTTCTCCTTCCCCATGGTACCGTTGAATTCGTCTACCAGGGTGTCCATCGTGGCCTGCATCTGACCGCCAAAATTGTGCCACAGGGTCAACGTCACAGGATGCCTGGGGTTCAGCCCCGTCTCCGCTGTGCAGCCGGAGAGTCCTGCGGCCAGCAGCGCCGCACAGAAGATCGCCCAAATTCGCTTCATACCCGACCTCCCCTAAAAATCACCCGGAAAATCGTCCCGCCGGGCGGCAAAATCACCCCAGGGATGATTACAAACCGTCTCCCATCCTGTACAATCAAATACAGGGATCCCGGACACTCCGCTCTTCGTGTCGGTCCTATTGTACTATCTACATCTAACTAAGTCAAATGTTTTACCGTTTTTTTACCGAACTTCAGGAGGTGAAACGAATGGAACCGGACCGTGTGCGGCGCGAACGGCTGGAGGAGCTCACCCGGGCGATCCGGCAGCTGGACCCGGAGGAGCTGCGCCGGCTGCGGGATTTTGTGGCCGGGCTGGAGGCGGCCCGGCGGAAGGAGGCGGAGGATGACGGCTACTAGCGCCCCCCCGCGCGCCTGCTCTATCTGCGGCTGGAGCTGTCCGGACCTGTCTCCGGCGGAAGCCCGTCTGCGCTTCAACCGCTGCTCCCGCTGCGGCGCCTGGGTGTGCGACGCCCACTTCAACGAGAACCGGGGCCTGTGTGTGCGCTGCGCCCCGCGTATCTGCCGCCACTGCGGCCGTCCCGTCCTCCCAGGCAGTCAATTTTGTACTGTATGCGGCGCACCTCAATTTGAACCGCAGCACCACAGCGGCCCAAACCGCACGGCTGACCCCACTCAAGCGGATCTGTGAAAGGAGCACCCTCATGAAAAAGCGAATGATCTCTCTGCTGCCGGCACTTGCGCTCTTCCTTTCCCTGCTGCCCTGTACGGCGCTGGCGTCCGAGCCGGTCGCCCTGAACGTCACGGTACGCGACTTCAACGAGGACGGCGTACTTTTTGAAGGGACGATCGACTCCAGCTCCGGTCTGGTCCAGACGACCCTGGGCGCGGACAAAAAGCCTGTGTACGAGCTGTCTCTGTGGCAGTCGCTCTACGGCGAAAGCGTCACCCAAAGCGCCCTCAACGCGTTTTTCAACGATACCCCCGGCGTAAACCAGTCCACCCCCAAAACCCTTACCATGAAGCCGGACGGGGAAGGCTATTGGGTCATCGACTCCTCCCTGACCGCCGACGGCGCTCCATCCGACGGGTTTTTCCCCATTGACGGCGCGCTCTTCGGCAACCAGGGCAACGAACACAACTATCACTTCTCCGTAGAGATCCACACCCGTTTCAAATATGTCTCCGGCGCGCGCTTTACGTTCCATGGCGACGATGATGTGTGGGTGTTCTTTAACGACCAGCTGGTGATCGACCTGGGCGGCGTCCACAGCGCCGAGAGCGCCGAGATCGCGCTGGACGAACTGGCGGGAACGCTGGGCATCCGGCCCGGCGATGTGGTGGACTTCGATATGTTTTACATGGAGCGCCACCAGACCGGCTCCAACCTCTACCTGCGGACCAACTTCGAATTTCTGAACCTGGACGCCTCCCAGTGGGCGCTGGCGGAGCTGGCGCAGGCCGACGCGCTGGGCCTCATCCCCGACGTGCTGCGGGGCGCGGATCTGACCGCTCCCATCACCCGGGCGGAATTTGCCGCCGTGGCGGTAAAGACCTACGAGGCCCTCTCCGGCGAGGCCGCCAGCCTCCCCGCCGTCAGCCCCTTCAGCGACTGCAGCCATCCGGAAGTGCTGAAAGCCTACCAGCTGGGCATCACCACCGGTACCGGGGACGGCACCACCTTCTCCCCCCGCGTGCTGCTCAACCGGGAACAGGCGGCCGCCATGCTGACCCGGGTATACCGCGTCTTCTCCGGCAGCGAAGCGCCGGCCTATTCCATGCCGGAGCGCTTCTCCGACGACGCGCAGATCTCGAGCTGGGCCTATGACTCGGTCTATTTTATGGCGGCCCACGGCATCCTCCAGGGAAGCTCCGGCAAATTCATGCCGCGGGCCGTCACCAGCGCCGAGGCGGCGGTGGGCTACGCCCAGGCCACACGGGAGCAGGCGCTGCTCATCGCGGTGCGCATGGTGGAGCAGCTGGGGTAACGCATTGGCTGGGACCGCCAGAGGCGGACGCCCGGCGGCAGGCACTTCAATTCTGAACAGGAGGGGAACCTAATATGGCATTCTTCGACAAACTGGGCGATCTTGCCAAAAACATTGGGGACAAGACCACCGACGCTATCGAGACCGGTAAGCTCAACAGCAAAATCGGCAGCGAAACGGCCGCCGCCGCGGCACAGCTGCAAAAGGTAGGCGAGTTTTACTATGCCAAATTCGCCGCCGGGGAGCAAGTATCCCCTGAGGCGCTGGAATTCTGTCAGGCCGCCGCCGCCCACTATGCCGCCGCCGAAAAGGCACAGGCGGAGATCGACCGCATCCGCGCGGAGAACGACGCGGCCCGAGCGGCCTCTTCCGCTGTGGCGGCTCCCCCACGCTCCGCCGCCGGCCCGGCCTGTACGAGCTGCGGCGCCGTCAACGCCCCTGGCACCCGCTTCTGCGGCTCCTGCGGAGCAAAGCTGCGTTAGAAAGGAGCGTCACGTCATGAGTTTTTTGGGACGCGAGATCCAGCGCGGCATCAGCCGCGGGATCGGCCGCGGCATCGGCCAGGCCCTTGGAAACGCCGTGGAGCAAGCCGTCGCCCCCGCTGCCAACCAGGTGGCCCGGCAGACGGTGGCTCCGGCGGCGAATCAAGCCGCCCAGAGCATCAACCAGACGGTCCAGGAGCTGGACCTGGCTGCAGCCCGGGCGCAGCAGGTCCAGGACCCGCCTGCCGCCGGGCGGGAGACGTCCGCCCCCGCAGCCCCGCCGGGCAGTTCCCTGGGCAGTCTGTTCGCCAACCTGCAGGGGGCGGTCCAGAGCGCCGCCAATGAGGCGTCCAAAAACTGGAAGCTCTGCCCCGCCTGCGGAGAACCCGCCGGAGCGGACAAGACCTTCTGTCCTTCCTGCGGGGCGCTCCTGCCTGAGCAGACGGCAGCCGAACGCGCGCGCTGCCCCGCCTGCGGACTGCAAAATGATGTGGGCACCAAGTTCTGCGCCGGGTGCGGCGCCAAACTGCCGGAGCCGGGCCCTGCGGAGTCCTCCCGCTGCCCCGCGTGCGGAGAATCCGCGGACGCCGACGCCAAATTTTGCCCCAACTGCGGAGAACGCCTGAACACCGCTGTCCCACGCTGCTGTGCCAGCTGTGGGGAAATGCTCCCCGCCAGGGTACGCTTTTGTCCCTCCTGCGGGACTCAGGCTGGCTGATCCCGAATACCGAACAGCGGCCCGTCCTTTTGGACGGGCCGCTGAGCTTGTCTCTCTATTTGTTGCGATTGAAAATCTTGAAGATATCGTCGAAGGGATCCTCGTCCAGCGGCTCAGGGGGCTTGACAGGCGCGCCCTCGGCCCGCTTTTCTCCGGCGCCCTCCGTCTTTTTGTCCCGGGCGGCGGTAAAAGGGGCGTCCGGCATGGAACCGGCTGCCTCTTCAAAGCCGGTCGCGATGACGGTGACCCGGATCTCGTCCTCCAGCGTCTCGTCAAAGGCGGCGCCGAAGATGATGAGCGCGTCGGGGTGGGCGGCCTGCTGCACCAGGTTGGCGGCGGTCTCCACCTCCTCCAGGCCGATATCCATGGAGCCGGTGACATTGACCAGCACGCCCTTGGCGCCGTTGATGGAGGTCTCCAGCAGGGGGCTGGAGATGGCCATCTTGGCGGCCTCCTCCGCCTTGTTCTTTCCGGCGGCCCGGCCCACGCCCATGTGGGCCATACCCGCGTTCTGCATCACGGCGGTCACGTCGGCAAAGTCCAGATTGATAAAGCCGGTGTTCTTGATCAGGTCGGAGATCGACTGCACCGCTTGGCGGAGCACGTCGTCGGCAATCTCAAAGGCGTTGGCAAAGGTGATCTTCTGGTCGGTAGCAAACTTCAGCCGCTCGTTGGGGATGATGACCAAACTGTCCACCCGGGTACGCAGATCTTCAATACCCTTCTCGGCCTGGAGCATGCGGCGGCGGCCCTCAAAGTTGAAGGGCTTGGTCACCACGCCCACGGTAAGGATACCCATCTCCTTGGCGATGTCCGCCACGATGGGAGCCGCGCCGGTGCCGGTGCCGCCGCCCATACCGGCGGTGATAAACACCATATCCGCGTCCTCCAGAGCCTTGGAGACGGCGGAGCGGCTTTCCTCGGCGGACTTGCGGCCCACCTCCGGATCGCTGCCCGCACCCTGGCCGCCGGTGAGCTTTTCTCCGATCTGGATCTTAAAGGTCGCGCTGGAAACGGCAAGCGCCTGCTTGTCCGTGTTCACAGCGATGAAGTCCACGCCCTTGGTGCCGGATTTCACCATCCGGTTGACTACGTTGTTGCCGCCGCCGCCGACACCGATCACCTTGATCGTGACCACATTGTCGGGACCGGTGTCCAGTCCAAACGCCATAACTGCTCCTCCTATGTAAAACGAATTCGTTGTCTCTCTCTGCAAAAAACGACCTATTTTGTGCCGTCCTCCGGCTCCAAAACTATATCTTGTCCTATTTTATCTCTCTTTTGCCTGGAGGTCAATAGTTCCCGGCGTATTTCCGCAAAGTTTTGGAACATACGGGTGCCGAACACCACCACTGCCGCCAGGTACAGGGGAATTCCCAATTTCTGGCCCAGCCAGGTCAGGAAGGCGGCGATGGCCGTGTTGCCCACCGTGCCGGACAAAAACACGTCCAGCTTGAATTCGCCTTTAATGCGGGCGCGGAAGCCGCCCAGGGCGGAATCCAGCGCCGCCAGCAGTCCGGCGGCCACGTACAGGGAATATTGGCTGGGGATGGCCCAGGGAAACAGCACCCCGGCCACCAGCCCCACCAGCAGTCCGATCAGCTCGGGCATGTCATTCCCCCCTCTCCTCCGGCTCCTGCGCGGTCCGGGCGTATTGATATTCGACGGTTCCGTTATACTTGGGGATCAGCAGCAGCTCGCCGGCGGTCACCTTCACGGTGATCCCCCACTGGCTCAGGATGTCCACAACGCCGTTGCGCATGGTCAGTGCATTGTAAAGGGTGTTTGCATCCCCGATGGCCATGATGACATAGGGCGCGGCGTAGCGCCTGCCGTTGACCGTCACCACCGCGCCGGTACAGCGGATCTCGCTGGTGGCCAGGATACGCTCCCCGTTGAGGGAAATGGCCTCCGCCCCGGCGGAGCGCAGCTCGTTGATGACCGACAGCAGGTCGCTGTCATGGATGAGGTAGTCGGCCTCGTCCCCGGTGACGTTGGCGGAGGAGGAATCCTCCAGGACCACCGCCACCCCCGGCCCCTCCAGGTCGGTGAGCCCCGCGGTGATGGACAGCTGCTCCAGCTCGTGGACCAGCGCCGCGCTGCCGCCGGCGGCGGCGGCCTCCTCCCGGTAAACGCCCAGTTCATGCTGGGCCTGGGCCAGCTGTTGTTCCAGACCGTCCTGCTTGTCCAGGGCCTCGTTATAGAGGTTTTGCAGGGTCTCCAGACGGCTGGCGTTGGTAGCGTCGGCGGCGGAATTGAGTTTTACCGAGCGCAGCTGGGCGGCCAGCAGGAAGCCCACCACCGCGCATACTACCACCACAGCCAGCTCGCCCTTGTTTTTCAGCTTCTTCATGTTGGCGTATCTCCTTGCGTATCCAGGCCTGTCTCCGGCGTGGAGGATGGCTCCGGCGTTTCCGCAGCCGTTTCGGAAGCGGGGAGCCACCGCTCGGGCAGCAGGCGGGCCTCCCCCTCCCCATAGGTCAGATCCAGCGTACCGGTGCGGGCCACGCCCCGCTCGTCCATGGTCTCCAGCGCCCGCTTCAGGGCGTAGGTACGGTCGGTAAAATCGTCGTTCATGGGCATGACCACCGTCAGATCCGCTCCGTAACCGAAGCGGATCTCGTTGTCGGAACGCAGGTCGATGAACGCGGTGACGCTGCCCGTCATGCCCCGGGCCTGGATGGCGGAGAGCAGGCTCTTGAGGCTGGCCAGCTTGTCCTGTTGGGACTGATCCACCGCCAGGGGCGTGCCCACCGCGGGCGCCAATGGCGTCAGGCCCAGCACCTCCGCCTTCCCCTGGGCCAGGGAAGCGTCGCCCCGCTCCAGCAGCTTGCACCGCGCGTCCAGCAGCCAATACTCGCCGCCGGCGCAGAGCGCCGCCACCGGGTAGCTCTCGGTCACCTGGATGAGCAGGGTATCGGGCAGCTTGCGATGGATGGACACCTCGTCCACATAGGGCAGCTGCGTATAGATCTGCCGGGAAATCTGGTATTTGTTCAGGGCGAACAGGTTATCCCCCTGTTCCACCCCGGAGGACTGGATCACCTCCGCCTCGGCATACCGGCTGTTGCCGGAGACCACTACCGTATTGACCCGGAAAAACACCACGCAGCCCACCAAAAGAGCGGCGAAGATGAGCAGGGCGGACAGCAGCTTATAGAGGAAGCCGAAGCGTCCCCTGTTCCGCCGCCGTCCATGCCTGTTCCGTCTCGCCGCCATGCTCCCGGTCTCCTGTTCTGTTTCTCTTTTGTGTGTCAGTATATCATAGGAAGGTCAAGAAATCGTTAAGGATTCCTTACAAATCGGTCAAGTCCTGCGGACCGAGGCGCCCAGCAGGCGCAGGTCGCCGGGCAGGTCCTGATAGCCCCGTTCCACGTGGTGGATCCCGGTGACGATGCTCTCTCCCTCCGCGCCCAGCGCGGCCACGACCAGGGCGGCGCCGCCCCGCAGATCGGTGGAGCGTACTTGTGCGGCGTGGAGGCGGGGTACGCCGTAGACCACCGCCACCCGTCCCTCCACCTGGATCTCCGCCCCCATGCGGCAGAGCTCATCCACGTGGCGGTAGCGGCTTTCGAAAATATTCTCCACAAACACGCTGCAGCCCGTGCCCTTGCACAAAGCCGCCATCAGAGGCGCCTGCGCGTCGGTGGGAAAGCCGGGATAGGGGGCCGTGCGCACCGGCCGCACCCCCCGCAGGGGGGCCTGACACCGCAGCAGGATACGCTCCGGCGTGCTGGTCAGGGTACAGCCCGCCTCGGCCAGCACGGCGGTCACGGTAGACAGGTGCCGCCAGTCCACCCCCGTCACCTCCACCGTGCCCCCGGCGGAGGCAGCCGCGGCCAAGTAGGTGGCGGCCACGATCCGGTCGCCCATGACGGCGTATGCGCCGCCGTGCAGGCGCTTTCCGCCCCGTATGGTGATGACCGAGCTGCCCGCGCCGTGCACGTCGGCGCCCATGGCGCAGAGAAACTGCTGCAGGTCCACGATCTCAGGCTCCCGGGCGGCGTTGGTGATGGTGGTATCCCCTTCGGCCGCCACCGCCGCCAGCATGGCGTTTTCCGTGGCCCCCACGCTGGGCAGGGAGAAGACGATATCCGCCCCCCGCAGTCCCCCGGTACAGTGGAGGCCGCCGCCCGCCTCGGCGATCACGGCCCCCAGGGACCGCATGGCCGCCAGATGCAGATCGATGGGCCGCGGCCCCAGCTCGCACCCGCCGGGGGCGCACAGATCGGCCTGGCCCATACGGCCCAGAACGGCTCCCAGGAAGATCACGGAGGAGCGCATTTCCCGCATCAGGTCGTCAGGCACGTCCCAGCCCGTAGGGGCCGAGGCGTCTACGATCACCGCATCCCCCTCCCGCCGGACCGCGCAGCCCAGATGGCGCAGGATGTCCAGGGATGCGGTCACGTCCGACAGGTCCGGGCAGTTTCGCACCACGCACTCCCCCGGCACCAGCAGGCAGGCCGCCAGGATAGGAAGCACGCTGTTTTTTGCCCCATGTATCCTCACGGAGCCGTCCAGGGGGCGTCCGCCCTCCACCAGATAAGCACTCATAGGTTCCATCCTCCGCACAGTTTGGGTTTTCATCAAGCCATACTATGCGCAGGACAGAAGTGGGGTTCATTCCCCCGTTTTCTCCATCAGTGCGCGTAAGGTCTCATAGATCCGCTCCGCCGCGTCGGGTACGGCCATATCCCGCAGGGACCGGCTCATCCTCTCCCGGCGCCCGGGGTCGTCCAGAAGGGTGCGGATCTGCCCGTAGAGCGCCGCGCCGGAGCAGGCGCTCTCCGGCAGGAGCACCGCGCCGCCGGCGCGCTCCAGCACCCTGGCGTTTTTCGTCTGGTGGTCGGCCACCACGTTGGGGGAGGGCACCAGCACCGCCGGTCGGGCAATGGCCGTGATCTCCGCGATGGTGGAGGCGCCCGCCCGGCAGAGCACCAGGTCGGCCGCCGCCATGACCAGCGGCATATCATAGATGTACTCCCGCACATCGATCTGCGGATATCGCTTCCGGTCGATCCCCCGGGTCTTCAGATCCGCCAGCAGGTCCGAATAATTGCGGCCCGCGCCGTGGATGTGGTGGAAGGGCGCGCCGCCGGCGCATTCCCGGGCGATGCACTCCGCCATCTGGCGGTTCATCACCTCCGCGCCCAGACTGCCCCACACCGAGAGCACCAGGGGAGCTTGGTCGGTCAAGCCCAGCTGCTGCCGGGCCTGCTTCCGTGTATAGCGGAAAAAGTCTTCCCGCACCGGCGTGCCGGTGACCGTTACCTTGTCCGGGTCGTCATAGTGGCTCCGGCTCTCCTCAAAGCCCACCATCACTTGATCCACTACCTTGGACAGGGCTTTGGTGGTCAGGCCGGGGACGGCGTTGGACTCGTGAACGGCGGTGGGGATGCCCCGCTTCGCCGCGGCCTTTACTACCGGGAAGGAGGCATAGCCGCCGGTGCCCACCACCAGGTCGGGCTGAAAGCGGTCCAGGATGGCGTCGGCCTGGCGCTTGGAGCGGTTCATGTTCAGCAGGGTCTTCCCATTGTGGACGATGGCGGCCGGATGAAGGGAGCGGCGGAAATTGGTGATGGTCACCGTCTCGATCTCATAGCCCTCCTTGGGTACCAGGCGCGTCTCCATGCCCCCGTCCGCGCCCACGAAAAGCACCCTGCAGCCGGGGTTGCGGGCCTGGAACATCTGCGCCAGCGCCACCGCGGGATTCACGTGTCCGGCCGTCCCGCCGCAGGTAAAGAGGATCTTCATACCATTCCCTCCAACGGTCATATGTCCCAGATCCCTAGCCCTGTTTGGGGGCCGGAATCTGGCGTGAAACGCTTAAGACGATGCCCATCTCCAGCAGTTGGATCATCAGCGCCGTACCCCCGTAGCTGAAAAAGGGCAGGGAGATGCCGGTCACGGGGATCAGATTGGTGACCACGGCAATGTTCAGGAAGACCTGTACCGCCGTCAGGGTCGTGATGCCCACCACCAGCAGGGCGCCGAACCGGTCCCGGGCGTGGACGGCGATCCAGAACCCCCGAAGGATGAGCAGCGCGAACAGGAAGAGCACAATGCAGGCCCCCACGAGCCCCAGTTCCTCGCAGACGATGGCAAAGATGTAGTCGTTTTCCGGCTCGGGGATGTAGAGGAATTTCTGGCGGCTCTTGCCCAGGCCCAGGCCCAGCAGCCCGCCGGAACCGATGGCGTAGAGGGATTGGATGGTCTGATATCCCTTGCCCAGCGGGTCGCTCCAGGGGTCCTGCCACAGCTCGATGCGGCTTGCCATGTAGCTGGTGTTGGTAATGATGAACCACAGCCCCACCACCGCCAGGCCGCCCCCGGCGATGAACCAGTAGAGCTTGACGCCCGCGGCAAAGAGCACCGCCGCGCCGCCGGCCAGGATGAGGATGGTGCCCGACATATGGGGCTCCGCCAGCATGAGGGCCGCCACCACCACCAAAATCAGGATGTAGGGCACCAGCTCCAGCAGGCCGATCTTGTCCAGGAGGGCAAACACGCCGCTGAGGGGATGCCGGGGGGAGAGCCGCCGCTCCTTTTCCGTATTCCGTTTGGACAGGCGGGCGGCAAAGTACATGATGACGCCCAGCTTTGCGATCTCCGAAGGCTGGAAGCTGCCCGCCACCGGGATGCGGATCCAACGCTGCGCGCCCACGGTGCTTCGCCCGTAGCCGAAGGGCAAAACCAGCACCAGCAGGACCACGGAGATGACCAGAAGAAAGACGGACATCCAGCGGAAGGTCTGGTAATTGATCTTGGAGGTCACATACAGGACCGCCAGCCCCGCCACGGCAAACAGCCCCTGGCGCACGAAATAATAGGTGGGGTTATTTTGGGCTACGCTGGAATCGTAATAGGCGGTGGCGTAGGAGGCGGAAAAGACCATGATGACGCCGATGCCGGTCAGCAGGACCACCAGCATCAGGAACGGCAGGTCCATGGGTCCCCGGGCCAGCTGCTCCTCCATCGTCAGGTCTCGTTTCAGCTTTGGCATTGCTCCACCTCCTTCCGCCTCAAGGCGGTCCTTCCGATACGGCGCGTTTTCAGCGGTTCATGACGCCCCAGAAGGACAGCACGCAGGTCACGGCGGTGATCCCTGTGAAGACGCAGAACAGCTTTACCTCGCTCCATCCGCCCATCTCCAGGTGATGGTGCAGCGGAGCCATGCGGAAGATCCGCTTGCCGTGGGAGAGCTTGAAATATCCCACCTGCAGGATATCGGACAGGGTCTCCGCAATGTAGATGACGCCCACCGTGATCAGGATCAGGGGGATATCCAGGGCGAACGCCAGCCCGCACACCGCTCCCCCCAGAAACAGAGAGCCGGTGTCCCCCATAAAGACCTTGGCCGGATAAAAATTATAGATCAGGAAGGCGCACAGCCCTCCAAACAGGGCGGCGGCAAAGACGCCCAGTTCATACCGGGCCCAGAAGCAAGCCGCCGCCGTGAAGAACAGCGCCACAGGCATGGTCACCCCGGCGGCCAAACCGTCGATGCCGTCGGTGATATTCACCGCGTTTACCGTCCCCACCATCACAAACGCCGCAAACACCATGTACAGCGGCCAGGGGATCAAAAAGGTCACGTGGAAAAAGGGGACGTAGAGCGCATTGGACAGGTAGCCGTGGTTGCGCATGAGCACGGTAAACAATATGGCCGCCGCCAGCTGGAGCAGGAACTTCTGGGGGGCGGTCAGGCCGGTGTTCTCATGCTTTTTCACCTTAAAGTAGTCGTCGATATAGCCGATGACGCCGAACACCAGGGCAAACAGGAACACAAAGGCCCCGCCGAAGCGGCCTTGGGCAAAATCCTTCCACCCCAGCAGAAAGACCGCCGTGGCGACGCCGATGATGAACATCAGCCCTCCCATGGTTGGGGTCCCCTGTTTGGACCTGTGCCAGGTGGGCCCGATGTCCTTGATGGACTGGCCCGCCTTCATCCTCCGCAGCGCCGGGATCAGCGCTTTCCCCGTCAGGGCGGCCACCACAAAGGCCACCACAAAGCTGATGACGATCCTCAACATATCTTTTGCACCCTCCAAAGTACCGTTCGGACTCTTTTTTCACAATGGAGCATTGTACCACAACACGCAAGCCGTTTCCACTCGAAATAGTAACAAAAATGCGGCGTTATCCCCGATAGAACGCGGCAACTTCCTCCCGCTCGTCCAGATGCCGCTGCACGCCGTCGATCTCCTGATAGGTCTCGTGCCCCTTTCCGGCCAGCACCACCGTATCCCCCGGCTGGGCCAGACGCAGCGCGTAGCGAATGGCGGCCCGGCGGTCCGGCTCTACGGCGTAGGGCGCGCCGCCCTCCTGCATGCCCTCCAGGATGTCGTCGATGATCGCCTCCGGCTCCTCGGTCCGGGGATTGTCGGAGGTGACCACCACGAAATCGGAGAGCGCGGCGGCGATCGCCCCCATCATGGGCCGTTTGGTGCGGTCCCGGTCGCCGCCGCAGCCGAACAGGCAGATGACCCGCTCCCGGGTAAAATCACGGACCGTGGTCAGGATATTTTCCAGTGCGTCCGGTGTGTGAGCGTAGTCAATGATGACGGTAAACTCAGCGGGAACCGGCACCACTTCGATGCGCCCCTTGACCCCATCCGCCCGCTCCAGGGCGGCGGCGACGCCCGCCAGCGGCAGACCCAGGGCCAGGCCGCAGGCAATGACGCCCAGGGCGTTATAAATGGTAAAGCCGCCGGGTATGGGCAGGCGGATACGCTGGATGCTCCCCACCGCCACCGCCTCGAATTCCACCCGGTCGGGAAAGAGCCTCAGATTCTTGGCGGTCAGATCGGCGTCATCCTTGTTCTCGGAGTAGGTCAGCTTGGGACAGGCCACCGTGGAGGCGAAATAGCGTCCGGCCTCGTCGTCCAGATTCAGCACCGCTGTGTCCGTCTGGCGGAAGAGCCGCCCCTTGGCGTCCCGGTAGGCCTCCATCGTGCCGTGAAAGTCCAGATGATCCCGGGTCAGATTGGTAAAGATGCCGGCTGCAAACCGGATCCCGTCCACCCGGTGGAGCACCATGGCATGGGAGGACGCCTCCATGACCACGTGGGTGCATCCGGCGTCCGCCATCTCCCGCAGCAGCTTCTGCACCTCCCAGGATTCCGGGGTGGTGCGGTGGGCAGGCAGGACCGCCCCGCCGATCATGTTCTGGTTGGTGCCGATGAGCCCCACCTTGGCCCCCAGCACGCCCTCCAGCATCGCCTTGAGCAGATAGGTGGTGGTCGTCTTGCCGTTGGTCCCGGTGACGGCCAGCGCCGTCAGGCGATCGGCCGGGCGGCCGAACCAGTTGGCGGAGACCGCCGCCAACGCCGCCCGCGCATCCGGGACCACGATCCATGGTCCCGCTTCTTCCGGCGCATGCTCGCAGAGCACCGCGGAGGCCCCCAGCGCCAGCGCCTGGGAAATAAATCTGTGTCCGTCGGTCTTGTAGCCCGGCAGCGCCGCAAACAGACAGCCGGGCATCAGTTCTCTGGTGTCGTAGCAAATTCCTGAAATTTCCACTTCCCGGACGGTCTTTTCCGTATATTCCACACCGTCCAATAGCTTTTCAAGCTGCATACGCTCACCTCTCGTTGTCGCAAAGTAGACCATTTCCCTCCGTCCGCCCATCCCCTCGGAGCGCGGAGAGGGCATCGCGCCCCTCGGGCGCGTATCCGGTGGGACCCGGTCCCCCCGGGAAGGCGCGTACCCTGCCGCGCAGCGGCAGAGATTTTCCGCAGAAAGTCGACGCGCCTTAGAATCCCCACCCGGCGCCGCCGCCGGAATTGTCGATAAACTGTACCTCCACGGCGGTACCCCGATCTACCAGGGTGCCCGCCTCGATGGACTGGCTGAGGGCCACGGTGCTGGAGCCGTAGTCCGTGGCGCCGGTGGCCTTCATATAGAGCCCCGCATTCTCCAGCGCCTGCCGGGCGGCCTCCGCGGTCTTGCCCGTCACATTGGGCACCTCCACGGGATCGGTGGGGACGCTCTCACCCAGATAGACCACCACCTGGCTGCCGCCGGGGATGGACGCGCCGGAGGCCGGGATCTGTCCGGTGACGGTATCCCCGCCGCCCACGGTGCGTACGGTCAGGTTGGCGTTTTTCAGACGGCTGGTGGCGTCAGCCAGGTTCAGGCCGGTCAGATTGGGCACCAGCGTGTCCGCCTGAGCGGAATACGTCTTCTCCACGCCCAGATAATCCAGAATATCCTCCAGCAGCTCTCCCGCCATAATGGCCGCCATGTTGCCGCCGCTGATGTACCAGCCGCCGGCGGTATAGTTGCTGCCGGCGGAGACCGGTTTGGGGTTGTCGTAGGCCAAAAGGATAATGACCTGCGGGTCGTCGGCCGGGGCGAAGCCCAGGAAGGAGACGATGGTGTGGTCGTCCTCGCCGGTCTCGGAGGAGCCGGTCTTGCCGCCGATGCGGTAGCCCTCTACCCGGGCGTTCTTGCCGGTGCCGCCGTCCACCACCTTTTCCAGGATGGTGCGGCAGCGCTCGCTGGTCTGCGCGCTGACCACCTGCCGGACCTCCGTGGGGTCGGTATGGCTGATGATGTTCCCATCCGAGTCGGTCACGTCCGAAACCACATAGGGCTGCATCAGGTGCCCGCCGTTGACCACGGCGGAGGCGGCGGTGATCAGCTGGATGGGGGTGACCTTAAAGCGCTGGCCAAACGAGGCGGTGGCCAGAGAGGTCTCGCCGTAGACGCCGGTAAAAAAGTCCCGGTCCCATACCAGGCCGCCCTTGGAGTTGTCGGCCTCGCCCTGCATGTCGATGCCGGTCTTGCCGATCATGCCGAAGTTCTCCAGATAGTCGTAGAACTTCTCCGCGCCCAGCCGCTGGCCGATGGCGATGAAGGCGGGGTTGCAGGAGTTGCCCACCGCGGTGGCCAGGTCCTGGTCCCCGTGCCCCTCCCGCTTGGAGCAGCGGATTTTACGGTCCGCGACCGTCGCCACGCCGGAACAGTAGAAATGGTCGCTCTCGGTGACCACCCCCTCCTCCAGCGCGGCGGCCAGCACCATGGCTTTGAATGTGGAGCCCGGCTCATAGGTGTCCACGATGGCCTTGTTGCGCCACTGCTGGTTCTGCACCTGCCCCAGGGCCTCCAGATAGGCCTGGTCGCTGGAGCCGGGATCGTTTTTCACCTTCTCCAGATACTCCGCCAACACCGGATCGGTCACCGTCCAGGGGCTGTTCAGATCATAGGTTGGGGAGTTGGCCCAGGCCAGAATGGCGCCGGTGTTGGGATCCATGGCGATGGCGAAGCCGCCGTCCCGCACTTCAAAGGTCTCCACGCCCTTGGCCAGGATGCGTTCGCAGTAGGACTGGATGGTGGCGTCGATGGTCAGCTTCAGGTCGTTGCCGTCGGTGGCATCGTAGTATTCCTCAAAACGGTAGAGCATCTCGGTGCCCTTCCCGTTTTTGGCGGTGACCACCCGGCCGGTCTGCCCGGCCAGCTGCTCCTCATAGACGGCCTCCATGCCGTAAGCGCCTTTGCCGTCGCTGTTGTAGTTGACCCAGCCGATGACCTGGGCCGCCAGGGACCCTTTGGGGTAGTACCGCTTCGTGGTAGGCATAACGAAAATGCCGCCGGAAAGGTGATTTTGGGTGATGAACTCCCGTACCGCGTCGCTCTCCTCCTCCTCCACCCGCCATTTGACGATCTCATAAGCGGAATTGACTTTTTCCAGCCGCTTGATGATATCCGCCACGTCCAGATCCAGGATCTCCGACAGGCCCTCCGCGATGAATTGATTGGTCGGCTCCGGGTAGTCCGGAGCCTCCTTCCCTTTTTCCCGGGCCGTCTCCACCGCCTCCTGATAGGCGTCCTGCAGCTTGACGATATCCCGCGGAGAGAGCTGGATATTATACACCGTATAGCTCATGGCAAGCGGCGTGCCCTTGCTGTCATAGATGGTGCCCCGGCTGGCGGAGACGGTGGAATCCCGGGTCTGCTGGTCGATGGCAAGCTGCTCATACTTCTCGTGCTCCACGATCTGGATCTGATAAAGCTTGACGAACAACGGAACAAAAGCGCATACGCCGCAGACCAGCATCAGAAACAGGGTGCGCAGCAGGATCGTCCGGTTGGCCCGCCGGTCAGGCTGCTGAGGTACCATTCTGCTTTTTCTTCTTCTGGGCGCCATCGTGCCTGCCTCCTGTCTTGGTCGGACGTCTTTGGATACCGCAGGAGGGCGTAAGAAAATTCCTTTTCTTACGCCCTCTTCTCTGGAAGGCCGCCGCCGGCAGCCCGTTCTGTATTGTATGGGGGTCTGCAAATCAGTATATGGCTGGTTTTACTGGAAATATTCCACGATCTCTCCGCAGATGGATTTTACGCTCTCAAACGCGCCCCGCAGGCCGGAGAGCGGCTCCTCCCGGTCATAGAAGGTCACGGCGTCCGGCTCGGACAGGTCCACGTAGATGACCTGGCCATTCTGAGGCTTGACCATACTGCCGTCCGCGGTGAGCGACTGCTCGATCTCAGACAGGTCGTAAGACAGCTCATACTGGGCCCGCAGCTTGGCCTCCTCCGACTGGAGGGCGCTCATTTCACTGCGCAGGGAGACGACCTGCTCGGCGATGGTGTTGAGCTGTACGTAGCTCATCAGCAGCAGCACCGCGAACACGCCGACCGCCAGAAAGCCCGCCACCGCAAACAGGGAGACGCTGCCGGCCTGCCGCACCTGCACCCGGGGCCGGGCCACGGCCCGCTCCCGGGGCCGCACCAGCGGGCGGGGCTGGAGAATCTCGGCGCCCTGCTCCAGCTGACGGGCGGCTGAGCCGTCGTAAGACGCGTAGGAGACGCCCTCATAAGTCCGATATCGGTTGCGCCGTTTGGCCGCAGTTGCCATAGCCAGGTCCACTCCAATCTTTCATCCCAAAAGGGGATCTCACAATTTCTCTGCCACCCGCAGCTTGGCGCTGCGGGCTCTCGGGTTTTCCTCCAGCTCACGTGCTCCGGAGACGATGGGCTTTTTGTGCACCAGCCGGACGCTGGGCTTCTTTCCGCACACGCAGACGGGAAAATCCGGCGGGCAGGTACAGCCTTTTGCAAAAGCCGCCAGCGCGTTTTTAACGATACGGTCCTCCAGCGAGTGGAAGGAGATCACCGCCAGGCGCCCGCCGGAAACAAGCCGCGGCACCGCCGCGCCGACCATCCGGTCCACGGCGGCCAGCTCGTCGTTGACGGCGATCCGGACGGCCTGGAACGTCCGCTTGGCGGGGTGCTGCTTTTCCCGCAGGGCGGCGGGCGGCATAGCGCAGCGGATCACATCCACCAGCTCCAGCGTGGTCTCGATCGTCTTTTGGTCCCTGGCCCGGACGATAGCCGCCGCGATGGCGGGGGCATACCGCTCCTCTCCGTACTGGTAGAGGATGCGCCGCAGCTCCTCCTGGGGCCACTCATTCACTACCGTCCGGGCCGTCAGGGTATCGGTCCGATCCATGCGCATGTCCAGCGGCGCGTCCTGCATGTAGGAAAAGCCCCGGGCCGGGTCGTCCAACTGAGGAGAGGACACCCCCAGGTCAAACAGCATGCCGTTCACGCCGCCGATCCCCAGCGTATCCAGGATCTCATCCAGGCGGTCGAAATTGCTGTGGACCAGGGTCACGCGCTCCATCTGCTCCCCCAGCTTGTCCGCCGCGGCGTCCAAGGCCGCCTGGTCCCGGTCCACACAGATGAGCCGCCCGGTGGTGAGCCGCCGGGCGATCTCACGGGAGTGGCCCGCCCGCCCCAGCGTACCGTCCAGATAGATCCCGTCCGGCCGGATGGCCAGCGCGTCGATGCACTCGTCCAGCAGCACCGGGCGGTGGACAAATTCCTGCTCGTTCATATCAGAATCCAAGCGCCTCCATACAGGCCGACATCTTTTCCGGCGTCATCTCTTCCTCCTCCTGGGCCTGCCAGGCATCCGCGCTCCAGATTTCCGCCCGGTCATGGACGCCGATGATCACGGCGTCCTTTTCCAGACCGGCATACCTGCGCAGCTTCTGTGGGATGACGATACGCCCCTGGTTGTCCAGCTCGCACCGGGCGGCGTTGGCAAAGAGGGGGCGCATGGCCTTGGATTGGCTCATGGGCAGTGAGGCAAACTTTTCCGTAAAGCGGTCCCAGGTCGCCTGGGGATAGATGGCCAGGCACGCGTCCACGCCCATGGCCAGGTAGAACACCGCCCCCAGTTCTTCCCGAAGCCTGGCGGGAATGAACAGACGGCCCTTGGCGTCGATGCTGTGCTCATAGGTGCCGGTCACGTGCCCACTCCCCCCACTTTACTTCTCAATTCCGGTTTTTCACTCCACTTTGCCCCACTATCATCTTCAGTATAAAGGCTTGTCCGCGGAATTGCAATAGTTTTTTGCTTCTTTTTTTGCGTCAAAACCCTGCTTTTTTCAATGGAATTTCTTTCTTTTCCGCACCAAAAACATCTGTTCGATTTTGGTTTTGCCGCTCAGCGCTTCTTCCGTTTCCAAATCTGGTATGTATCGTTTTGACTTATACTATATCTTGTAATCCAATTCAAAAAGAAACATCCCTTGCGCTTGTGCGCAAGGGATGTTTCTTTTTGTGACTCTATTCAGTGTCCTTCCGCTTCCGCGTCATAGGGCTGGCGGCTCCCGCCCTGCGCGGCGGCGCCGCTGGCCAGGGCGCGGAACTTGGTGCGGGAGCGCTGCACCTCGCCGTGGGCCTCAGAGAGCGCCTCCTCCACCCGGCGCATCACGTCCTCGCAATACTCGTTGGCTGCACGGCGCAGCTCCCGGCTGCGCTCCTCCGCCGTGCGGATCATCTCATTGCCCTTCTGCTTGGCCTGGGCCATCAGCTCGTCCTGTGCGAGCATCTGCTTGGCCTGGTCCTCCGCCTGCTTGCGGATGAGCTCCGCTTCCCGCTTGGCGGAGGCGATGTACTCCGTCCGGGCGGCAATGAGCTTTTTCGCCTCGGCCAGTTCCATGGGGAACTGGGCCCGGATCTCATCCAGCAGGTCCAGAGCCTTGTCCCGCTCCACGATGCATTTGTCGCTGGAGAGGGGCAGGCTCTTGGCCTCGTCGATCATCTCAAAGAGCATATCCAGCAATTCGTCTACTCCGGTAGCCATCAGCCATCCCTCCTGCTTTTCATTTTTGCGTTTACGTCGTCAATGATCTCCCTGGGCACAAAATCGCTCAGGTCCGCCCCATAGCGGGCCATCTCCTTGACCACGCTGGAGCTTACATAAGTATATTTCGCACTGGAGGGCAGAAACATGGTCTCCAGGCGGGGGTTGAGCTTGCGGTTGATGAGGGCCATCTGGAGCTCGTTTTCATAGTCCGACACGGCCCGCAGGCCCTTCACCAGCGTACAGGCCTTTTTCTGCCGGGCGTACTCGGCCAGCAGCGTAGCCGAGCAGTCCACCTCCACGTTGGGCAGCTTGGCCACCACCCGCCGGATCAGGTCGGCCCGCTCCTCCGGGGTGAACAGGCCGCCGTGCTTATCCGAATTGATGAGCACGCAGACAATGAGCTTGTCAAAGCATACGGCGGCCCGTTTGATGATATTCAGGTGCCCCAGGGTGATGGGGTCAAAGCTGCCTGGATAAATGGCGGTCTTCACACATCCACATCCTCGTGTAGCGCGCCGCGTCTCTTACACGGTGCGGCGGTACAGGGTGATTTTGATCTTGCCGTAGCGGTACTCCCTGCCCTTCTCATAGGGGGCGGTCCCCTCCGGCAGGACGCTTTCCGCTGGACTTTCGCAGACTATTATACCATTTCCGGTGACGATGTCAATCTTGGCGATGGTCTCCAGCGCCTTTTCCAGCAGTCCGGTCCGGTAGGGCGGGTCCAGAAAGACCAGGTCGAAGCGCTCCCGGCAGCCGCTGAGAAAGGCCAGGGAATCCCCCTGGATCACCGTTGCCCGCTCCTCCATCCTGCAATGGGCCAGATTCTCCCGGATCACCGCCACCGCATCCTTCCGCAGGTCCACAAAGGTACAGCGCTCCGCGCCCCGGGACAGCGCCTCGATGCCCAGCTGTCCGGTGCCGCTGAACAGATCCAGCACGGTCCGTCCCTCGATGTCGAACTGGATGATATTGAACATGGATTCCTTTACCTTATCGGTGGTCGGCCGGGTCTCCAGACCGGGCAGCTCTTTCAGCCTCCGGCCTCTGGCCGTGCCGGTAATGACGCGCATGGCGATCTTCCTTTCGATTTTGGTGTCTGCCGGCGCAGCCCCTTCCCGTTTCCCTGGGCCTAATGGGGCAGTTCGCCCGTCCCATCCCAGAAAAAGCGGATGGAAACGGCTTCCGGCACGTTCCGGTAATCCCACTGGTGGTTGGTACGGCGCATGTGGTCGCTGGTCACGTTGAAATAGCGGTGGTTCATCCGGGTCATCCAGCTCGGATCCACCCCGGTGTAGTCCCCCGAAGGATCGTCCCAGGTGGGGTCCACACAATACCATTCCCCTTCCAGGCGCACCATATTCCAGGCATGATCCCCGGTGGAATCGGAGGACGCGCCCACCACGGTGATGCACTCTACCTCCGCCAGGTCCATCAGCAGCTGAAAGGTGGTGGCGTAGCCCAGACAGATGCCGTATCCCCCCGTCAGCATACCGTAGGGATTGGTGTTATCCGCCCGCCCCTGAGGGGTCCGGGCATCGTAGACGGTCTGGTCATATTCCCCCCACGCCACCAGATAATCGTGGAGGGCCAGCTCCCGCTCAAACGCGGTCATGCCGTCGGTGATGCATGATGCGAAGATCTCCCGGCAGCGCTCCAGGACCGCCGCGTCCTTTTCGCTCAGGCCGCTCGCGTCCCCGCCGGTCCAGGCCGCTTGGATGGCCGCGGTGTCGTAAAGGCTCATATCGTGCTCATTGGGCGGGTCAAAGGGGACAAAGCCGCTGATATCCAGGTCCGGGTTGAGGACCGGGACCGGTGTGGCCGTAGGCGCTGCGGTCTGCGCGGGTGACGCCGGGGCGGAGGGCGGGGCGGTACCACCCGCGGCGTGCTGCGGCGCATCCGAAGCTGCCGCGGACGGCGCGGGGGCGTTCTCCGCTTCCCGGGGCGTTTCCGGCTCCGAGGCGCTCTGCGCAGGCTCCTGCGGCACGTCCGCCGGGGCGATCACGGGGACCGCCGCTTCCTCGATGCAGGCGGCAAAGGCGTCCTTGGCCGCCTGCAGATCCTGACAGACCAGCAGGGCCGCATAGCCTCCGCCGGTGACCACCGCGGCGTTTTCCAGCAGGGCGGACTGGGCGGGCGCATAGCCGAAAAAATCTCCCGCCCGCGTCCGGCGGTATGCCTCCAGCGCGGCGCACAGCCCCTCCAGCCCGTCCTCCGCCGCCGGGCAAAGCACCGCGATCTCCCGGGCGTCCACGCCGGAGGCGGCATAGACCGCCGCGTCGCTCCAGCTCCCCTCCTCCAGCCCGTACAGCCCGGTCAGGTAAAACGCCAGGTCCTCCCCGCTCTGCTCCGACAGCCCTCCGGCGTCCGTCTGGCTGTCCAGCACGCTCCGGGCCACCTGGGCGGCGTCCACACCGCTCGCGGGCGCCGCGTCCGTCCCGCCGCCGCAGGCACACAGCAGCGCCAGCAGCGCGATCGTCAATAAGATTTTTGCTCTCATGGCCGCGCCTTTCCGTCTGTCTGAAAATAGTCGTATACCGCCTTCGCGGTATTCTTCGGCACCACGCCCTCCAGCTGTTCGCGGGAGGCCGCCCGGATGTTTTTGACGCTCTTGAAGTGCTTCAGCAGCTGGGCCCGGCGCTTTTCCCCCACGCCGGGGATCTGATCCAGCACGGAGGAGCGCACCCGCCGGGCCTGCTGCTGGCGGTGGAATTCGATGGCGAAGCGGTGCGTCTCCTCCTGGATCTGACCAATGAGGGAAAAGACGGCCTGATTGCCCTGGATGCCGATCTCCCGTCCGTCCGGCGTCACCAGCGCCCGGGTACGGTGCCGGTCGTCCTTCACCATGCCGAAGACCGGGATGGAAAGCCCCAGCGTCTCCAGCACCCGCACCGCCACGCGCGCATGGTTTTCCCCGCCGTCGATCAGCAGCAGGTCGGGCCGGCCGGCAAATTTTTCATCCCCGTCCAAATAGCGCTGGAAGCGCCGCGTCAGCACCTGCTCCATCGCGGCATAGTCGTCGGGTCCGGCCATATCCTTGAGCTTGAACTGCCGGTAGTCCCGCTTAAGGGGCTTGCCGTCGACGTATACCACCATGGAGGCCACGATATCGTCCGCGCCCTGGTTGGAGATGTCGTAGGACTCCATGCGGCGGGGCGCGCCCTCCAGATCCAGCATGCGCCCCAGCAGCTCCAGAAGCTTATTCTGCCGCTCCTCCCGGCTGGTCCAGCGCTCCACCTCTTCCGCGG
This sequence comes from Flavonifractor sp. DFI.6.63, assembly GCF_024462255.1. Taxonomy (NCBI): domain Bacteria; kingdom Bacillati; phylum Bacillota; class Clostridia; order Eubacteriales; family Oscillospiraceae; genus Flavonifractor; species Flavonifractor sp. DFI.6.63. The sequence continues at coordinate 34,509 of NZ_JANGBE010000014.1, forward strand.
CGTTTTTGTTGGCCAGGCGGATCAGGTCCATCTTTGCCCCCCGCTGCGGGGTGACCAGGCTCACCCGGCAGCCCGCCTGTTCGGAGAGCATCCGGGTCAGCGGCGCCTCGTCCTCCAGCTCACAGGGCAGCAGGATCTGCCCGGGCAGCCGCCCCCTGGAGCCGTAATACTGCCGTACCAGGGCGGAGACGACGTCCGAGGTGTCCTCCTCCATCGGGGTGTCGATCAGGTCCCAGTCCTTGGCGGCCAGCTCCCCGTCGACGTAGTGGAGCACCACGAAGCAGCTGCGGGTAGCCTCCCCCCGGTGGAATCCCACTACGTCGGTATCCGCCAGGGACGCGGCCACCACCTTCTGCCGCTTGCTCAAAAGTTCGATGGCACGGTAGCGGTCCCGCAGCTCGGCGGCCTTCTCAAAGCGCAGCTCCTCCGCCGCGCGGGCCATCTCCGTCTGGAGCTCCTCGCCCACCTCCTGAAATTTCCCCTCCAGCAGGCGCACGGCCTGATCCATCGCCTCCCGGTAACGTCCCTGGTCCACGCCGGGGCGGCAGTAACCGTCGCACTGGCCCATATGGTAGTTCAGGCAGGGGCGCTCCCTGCCGATGTCCCGCGGGAACTTCTTATGGCAGGAGGGCAGCCGCAGGGCCAGCCGCAGCGCGTCGATGATGCCCTGGGTGGCGCCCCGGCTGCCATACGGCCCAAAATAGCGCGCCCCGTCCTCCGCCGGGCGGTTGGCCAGCGAGAATTTGGGGTAATCCTCTTTCACCGTCAGGCGGATATACGGATAGCCCTTGTCGTCCTTCAGCAGGATGTTGTAGCGGGGCTGGTGGCGCTTGATCAGGGAATTTTCCAGTATCAGCGCCTCAAATTCCGAATCGGCCACGATCACGTCGAAGTGGTCGATCTGGCCGACCATGGCCCGGGTCTTCTCCGTGTGAGAGGCCAGGTTGGCAAAATATTGGCTCACCCGGTTCTTCAGCGCCTTGGCCTTGCCCACATAGATGACCTCGTTCTTGGCGTCCTGCATGATATATACGCCCGGCTTCAGCGGCAGGGCATGGGCTTTTTCTTTCAACTCGTCGAAGGTCATATGATGGCAGGGGCCGATGCCTGCATCGGCCCGGCCCTCCTTTCTGCTGGACTCCGTATGCCCTGCCGCCCCTATGAGGCGGGCAGGGACTCCGGGCTGTTCCCGGGCAGCATGGGGTCGTACATCATGATGGCGTGGTTCTCGATGAGGAAGTCGTCCCCCAGCAGCGTCCCCTCCAGGTCGAAGGTCCGGCGGTATAGGGTATTGTGCCGGGTAAAGCCGCCCCAGTACTCCCCCTGGATATAGTGCTCCTTTTCGTACACCTCATACCGGCGGTCGCAGGGGGCGCCGGCCCGCCACTCCCCCTCCAGGTGGGTTTCAGTGAGGCGGAGGGTGAGCCGCCAGGTGTGCTCGGTGTCGTTGCGCACCATCAGGTCCATGTAGTTATAAAAGCAGGTGGCCCCGCTGCCAAAGGGCTGGGTGCGGCCGGAGTCGGGGAACACGTCGTAGCCGTGCCGCCACCGCTCGGTCACCGTCAGCGGGGTATGGAGGGTCATCCAGTAGAGCAGATTGGTCATCTGGCACAATCCGCCACCGATCCCGGCGGCCACCCGGCCGTTGCGCAGGAGCATCCCCTCCACATAGCCCTTCCGCCGGGTGGGCTTGCCCACCGCCCGCCAGAAGGACAGGGTCTCCCCTGGCGCCAGGGTGAGTCCGTCCAGCCGGGACAGGGCCAGGCGCAGATTGGTCACCTTATTGCGCTGGAGGGCCATCTCCTCCCCCCGCAGCTGCCGCAGCAGCGGGGTGCTGTGCTCCGCCCAGAGACAGGGGCACTCCGCCTCCGGCCGGAGCCTAGCGAAGCGCAGCCCACCGGTATGCCAAAAGGCCCGCCGCCGCAGGCAGAACAGGGTCGCGCCCAGGCGCATGCGCAGATCGCTTCGTCTCTGTGGCTTTGGCGTCACGGATGGTCTCACGGTCCGCACTCCTTCCCCACCTTCAGCAGCGGGACTATCTCAACAAGCCGCAAAACAGATAGACCAGGGCATTGCCAAATCCGTTTGTAATCCCGTGTACGATCATGCTGGTGCCAATGCTTCTGGTCTTCCAGGCAGCGAGGCCAAGGACCAGTGCAGCCAGCGGTACCACAAGAAAGGCGGAGATATTATAGACCCCCACATAGTAGACATGGCCCACCGCGAACAGAAGCGCCTGGAACAGCCAGATCCAATGATCCTTCCAGCCGCACCGCCGCAGTCCTCCCCACAGGAAGCCGCGGAACAGGGGTTCCTCCGCCGCAGCGGCATAGTCCAACTGATAGAGGGCCTCATACAGCAGTCTTCCCGCCGAAGGGAACCTGGACAAATCAAGGGGTTTCTGAACCTGAAAGGACAGCAGAAAGCCGGACACGATTGCCAGCGCTCCGCCGATCAGCACCGCCGCTCCTAGGTAGATCGCCGTCTGTGCCGCACCCCGTTTGGGCAGAACCGGCCGCCAGATCAGCAGCGCAATCAGCAGCACCGACGCAAAAAGGGCCTTGATCCCCTGTCCGGGCAGGGCATAACCCCCGGTTTTGCTCCCAATGAGTATGACAACCGGCGCACCCAGCAGCAGTACCAGAGCCAGACTGTCAATGTGGTACTCCGCCAGCCGCTTCCGCTCCAGAAAAACCAGCAGGGCTGTCAGCAGATAGGTGCCCACTTCAAAGACCACTACGATCCCCGCACCGTAGGCAGGGGCAAGGGCTTTGCCCAGTATGATCCACGGAAACCGCAGAAACAGCAGGCCGCCCACCAAAATCCAGAACAGGTATCTCTCGCGTTTCAAGCTCTTTGTTGCTTCCATACCGCACCCCCATTATCAAAAAAAGCGCCGCATTGCGGCGCTTTTTTCTCTCGCTCGGTGCTTACTCCGAGAAGTTGGAGGAGATCAGCTCGATGAGCGCTTCCACCGCCTCTTTCTCGTCGGGGCCGTCGGCAATGAGGTTGATGGACGTGCCCTTCACAATGCCCAGGGAAAGGACGCCCAGCAGGCTCTTTGCGTTGACTCTGCGCTCGTCCTTCTCCACCCAAATAGAGCTCTTAAACTCGTTGGCCTTCTGGATGAAGAACGTAGCCGGTCTTGCATGCAGGCCGACCTGGTTGTTCACGACTGCCTCTTTCATATACATAGCGTTTCCCCCCAAGATGCGTTAAGCATACTTCACGTATAGAATAGCAAATTTGTCCCAAACCGTCAATGACAAAATGCACAAATTACGCAGTCGAAACTGTTTTTATTGACGGGGAACCAATACAGGCTCTTTACTTCAGCTCCGCAATCGTCACGCCGTCCTCGCCCTCTCCGTAGCGGCCGGGACGGAAGGATTTGACGTAGCGGCTGCGCTTGAGGTGCTCCCGCACGGCCTTTCGCACCGCGCCGGTGCCCTTGCCGTGGATGATGCGCACCTCATTCAGTTTGCCCAGCACCGCGTTGTCCAGGAACAGATCCAGCGCGCCGACGGCCTCGTCGGTCATCATGCCCCGCAGATCCACCTCCGGAGAGGCCCCCAGGGTGCGCAGCTTGTGCTCCGCCCGCTGGATCAGCTTTTGGGCCTGCTTCCGGGTCTCGCCCTCCACGACCCGCACCTCATCCTGCTTGGCCGTGATGTTCAAGATCCCCGCCTGCAGCTGCAGGGAGCCGTCCTTATTCACGGCGAGCACCGCGGCCTGGGTCCCCATCTTCACCAGCTCCACCGTATCTCCAGCCCGGGCCGGACGGGTGGGGGGCGGCGCGGGCTCCTCGGGCCGCCGGCCCAGCTTTCCCTCCGCCTCGTTGAGTCGGCGGCGCAGGGCGGAGCGCTCGTCGTTGACAGCCTGCCAGTCTTCCTCTTTCCGCTGGCGGCGGCGCATTTCGTTGAGCTGCTGAAACACCTGGTCGGCCGTGCCGCGGGCCTCGTCCAGGATGGCGCGGGCCTCCGCCTGGGCCTTTTCCACGGCCCTGGCCCGCTCGGCCTCCAGCTTGGCCCGGTACTCCCGGATGGTCCTGGAGGATTCCTCCATCTCCCGCCGCAGCCGCCGGGCCTCGTCCTTCTCGCGCTCCATCTGCTGGCGCTGTTCGTCCAGCTGTGTGAGCACATCTTCAAAGCGCACGTTCTCCGCATCGACCCGCTGGGCGGCCTTCTGGATGACCTCACGCGGCAGGCCCAGCCGCTCCGAGATGGCAAACGCGTTGGATTTGCCGGGGATCCCGATCAGCAGCCGGTAGGTGGGCTCCAGCGTCTCCACATTGAATTCGCAGGAGGCGTTTTCCACGCCGGGCGTGGTCATGGCGTATACCTTCAGTTCGGCATAGTGGGTGGTGGCGGCCACCAGGGCGCCCAGCGCCCGGGCGCTCTCGATGATGGCGGCAGCCAGCGCCGCGCCTTCGACCGGATCGGTGCCCGCTCCCAGCTCGTCGAAGAGGATCAGGGTCTCGTCGTCCGCCTGCTGCAGGATGCCCACGATATTGACCATATGGGAAGAGAAGGTGGACAGGCTCTGGGCGATGGACTGCTCGTCCCCCACGTCGGCCAGCACCCGCTGAAACACCCGCACCCGGCTGTCGCCGGAGACCGGGATGTGCAGCCCGCACTGGGCCATCAGGACCAAAAGCCCGATGGTCTTGAGGGTCACCGTCTTGCCGCCGGTATTCGGGCCGGTGATCACCAGAGTGTCGAACGTCTCCCCCAGCATCAGGTCGTTTGCCACCGCCTTGTCCGCGTCCAGCAGCGGGTGGCGGGCGCGGTGCAGATAGACGTCCCGTTCCGTGATCTTCGGCTCGCAGGCCCGCATCCGGTAGGACAGTTTGGCGCGGGCAAAAATGCCGTCCAGGAGCAGCAGCAGGTCATAGTCCTGGGCAAGATCCTCCTTGTGAGCGGCGCACTCCGCGGAGAGCTCCGCCAGGATGCGCTCGATCTCCTTTTCCTCCCGCGCCTGGAGCTCCTTCAGCTCGTTATTGGCCTTCACCACGCCCATGGGCTCGATGAAAAAGGTGGAACCGGAGGAGGATACGTCGTGGACCAGGCCGGGCACATCGTTTTTGTGCTCCGATTTCACCGGTACCACAAAGCGGTCGTTGCGCTGGGTGATGATGGCCTCCTGAAGGTATTTGGCCTGATTGGAGGAGAGCAGCCGGTTCAGGATGTCCCGCACCTTGGAGGCGGTGGAACGGATATGCCGCCGGATGGCGGCCAGCTCCGGGCTGGCCGCGTCGGCGATCTCCTCCTCCCCCAGGATGGAGCCGGTGATCTTCTCCTCCAGGAAACGGTTTGCCGTCAGGGAGCGGAACAGGTGGTCGATACAGCTTTTCGCACCCTCGCCGCCCTCGCCGTAGTCCTTTGCGGAGCGCGCCGCGCGCAGCACCGCCGCGATCTCCAACAGCTCCCGGGTATTCAGGCTCCCCCCCATGTCGGCGCGCTGAAGGGAGGCGCGCACCGGCTTGACGCCGGAAAAAGAAGGGGTGCCCCGCACCGTCATCATCGTCACGGCGGCCGTGGTCTCGGCCTGGGCGCGGCGCACGTCGCCGGCGTCGGTCATGGGCCGCAGCGCCAGACAGCGCTGCTTGCCCTCCTCGGTCACCGCCTGGTCCGCCAGCAGCTCCAGCACCCGGGGCAGCTCCAGGGTATGAATGGATTTTTCAAACAAATCGGTCATAGGTGATTCTCCAAACTGACAGGATCGGCGGGCTCACTCCCCCAACAGCGCACACCGCAGGGAGAGGACCGCCCGGCCGCCCACACGGACGCGGACCTTCCCGTCCGTGTCCGTCAGGCGGCTCAAGATCTCCGAGGGCTTGCCCATCGCCTCGCCCTGGAGGAACCGGTTCTCGCCGCCGGGACACACCAGCCCCCGGCGGTACAGGTAATCGGTCAGCGCGCCGTTGGAGGTGCCGGTGGCCGCCTCCTCCGGAATGGCATAAAGGGGGGCAAAGTTGCGGCAGCGGGCGGTCACGCCCGGCGCGTCCCCCAGGCAGAACATGTGCACGCCCACCACGCCGTAGCGCCGGGACAGCGCCGTGACGGTCCGTTCGTCCTGCACGGCCCGCCCCAGGGCCGCCCCGTCCTTCACCGGCAGCAGGATATCCATAAGCCCGGTGCTGACCGCCTGTGCCTCCAGCTGCGCCGGGCGGTCGGCCAGCGTCAGGCCGTACGCGGCATACAGTTCGGCCTGTTCTTCCGCGGAGAAGGTCCTCCCCTGCGCCGGCGGCGCCATGTCCATCCACACGGCGTTTTGCTCCACCCCGATCTCCAGCACGCCGGAGCGGGTGGTCAGCGTGCACGCGCCGGGGCGGACGCCCCCGGTTTCCCGCAGGACGGTGAACGCCGCGATGGTGGCGTGGCCGCACAGGTCCACCTCCTCCGCCGGGGTAAAGTAGCGGATGTGGAAGGAGCGCTCCCCGGTCTGCCGCACGAAGGCGGTCTCCGAGTGCTTGAGTTCCCCCGCCAGAGCCCGCAGGAAGCCTTCCTCCGGGAAGGGCTCCCGCCCCAGCAGGGCCACCCCGGCCTGATTGCCGCAAAAGCGCGTGGCGGTAAAGGCGTCGGCTATGTACAGTTCCACATTACATCCCCGCTTTCAGTTGTTTATAAAAGTCCAGCGTCTGGAAGCCCCGGTCCAGCTGGCCGGTCAAAAAACGCTCGCACACCTCCGCCAGACAGGCGAGAGCCGCCCCGTCCGCCGGAACGGAAAACAGCCGCTTTGGGTCGCCGTAGACGATGTGCCGCATCGCCTCCAGCGTGCCGCCCTCCAGCGGCAGAAAGGGCCCGTCCCCCGCCCCGGCCCGGCAGCGCCCGCAGCAGAGCACCCCTTCGGACAGGCTCAGCTGGGGCTGCTCCGGCGCAGGCACGCCGCAGACGGCGCAGGCGTCCAGCAGCGGTTCATATCCCGCCAAACACATCAGCCTGAGCTCAAAGGCGGCCTTCACCAGCGCCTGCGGCTTGTTCAGCTTGTCCAGCGCGTAGAGGGTGTTCAGGATCAGGGACAACAGCTCCGGATCGCTCCGCCCCTCCTCCGCCACCGCTTCCAGCACCTGCGCACAGTAGGACCCCAGGGCCAGCTTTTCCACGTCGGCTTTCACGCCCCAGAACTGTTGGAGGGATTCCGCCTCGTTGAGGGTATAGTAGTCCCGATACTCGAACAAGGTCATTTCGGAGTACACCAGCAGCTGGGCACAGGCCGCCAAGCGGCTCCCCTTCCTTCGGCAGCCCCGGGCCTTGACGGTGCGTTTGCCGCCCTCGGCGGTAAGCACCGTCAAGATCTTGTCCGCCTCCTTGTAGTTGACCTCCCGGAGCACCAGGCCCTGGGTATTGATGTGCATAACCCTTCCCCCGTTTGCCGAAGCGCGTATCCGGCCGTCGTCTGGGCCGGCCCTATGTAGGCGGGCCCGAACGCCCGCCCGGATCAGGCCGTTTTCACCGTCCGCGCCGCGGCCTCCTCCGCCTTCAGCCGGCAGTAGAGGCTGTACGCCTCAGGCAGGCCGGTCTCCAGGAAAAACCGCCAAAACGCTTGACTGTCCATACCGCAGCCCCCCTTTTCCGTCTGTTAGGTTGGCCCCGGCGGCGGGCTTTATGAGCGGTAAAATTTGATGGCCCGCCCGTCCCATCCGCTTACCGGAACGTCGGCCCCGGCGGTTTCCTGCCGTTTACTCGTCCCGGTAGCCGAAGTTCTTGAGCAAATTCACCTGGTCTCTCCCGTTTGCCCACGGGACGTCCCGTCCCGCGGGGCCCCGATTCTCTCTTCCTCGGGCGGAATGAATCCGCCCTGCGGCAAGGTTTGCTCTGCAAACGCTTGGCGCGCCGGGGCGCGGCCCGCTCACGCGGGCAAGAAAACCGGCTTGGGTCCGCCGGAGCGCGTCACTCGTCCCGGTAGCCGAAGTTCTTGAGCAAATTCACCTGGTCTCTCCAGTTTTCTTTGACCTTCACCCAGGTCTGAAGGAAGACCTTCTCGCCCATGAAGCGCTCGATATCCTCCCGCGCCAGGGTGGAGATCTTTTTCAGCATGGCGCCGCCCTTGCCGATGATGATCCCCTTGTGGCTGTTTTTTTCACAGTAAATGGTGGCGTCCAGGTCGATCATGCCGTCTTCTCTCTGGGAAAATTTCGTCACCTCCACAGCGGTGCCATGGGGGATCTCCTTGTCCAGGCAGAGCAGCAGCTTCTCCCGCACGATCTCGGCGCACACCTGCCGCTCGGGCTGGTCGGTGATCATATCCTCGGGAAAAAGCCGGGGCCCTTCCGGCAGGAAGCGCTCCAACACCTCCAGGAGCTCGTCCACCCCTTCGCCGTCCTTGGCGGAAATGGGCACGATGGCGGCAAACGCATGCGCCTGGGCATAGGTCTGGATCACGGCCAGCAGCTCGTCCTTCTTCACGGTATCAATTTTGTTGACCGCCAGTACGGCGGGCATGTCCAGGGCCTTGATGCGCTGGATGAGCTCCTCCTCCGGCGCGCCGACGTTGGCGATGGGCTCCACCAGCAGCAGCACCGCGTCCACGTCGGCCACGCTTTGGCGCACCACGCCCACCATATACTCTCCCAGCCGGGTGCGGGCCCGGTGCAGCCCCGGCGTATCCAGGAACACGAACTGGCTCTCCCCCCGATTCAGGATCGCGCAGATCCGGTTGCGGGTGGTCTGGGGCTTATTGGTGACGATGGCGATCTTCTCGCCCACCAGGGCGTTGGTCAGGGTGGACTTGCCCACATTGGGCCGGCCCACAATGGCGATCATGCCGGATTTTGTCTTGTCCATAGGTGATCCTCAGCTTTCTTGAGCAATTTTGTACTGCCTGGCCAAGCCTTCTTACCCCTCCGCCGTCTCCCGGGGGATCCCCAGTGCGCCCAGGATAGTCTCCTCCCGGGCGCGCATCCGGCGCTTCTGCTCCCCCTCATCCAGGTGGTCATACCCCAGCAGGTGCAGCACCGAGTGCACCGCCAGATAGGCCGTCTCCCGCCGGGCGCCGTGGCCGTACTCCTCCCCCTGGGCCTTTGCCCGCTCCAGGGAGAGGACCATGTCCCCCAGGGGGACCAGGCCGCTGCCGGGGTCGGCCTCCACATCTTCCAACGCGGGCGGCGTCCCCGGGGCAAGCTCGAACATGGGGAAGGAGAGCACGTCGGTCGGACGGTCTACCCCACGCTGCTGCAAATTGATGGCATGGATGCCGGCGTCGTCGGTAAGCAGCACGTCCACCTCGCAGTCAAACGCCACCCCTTCCGCCTCCAGGACGGCGGGGATGACCCGTTGGAGCAGCGCGGCGTACTCCTCCGCGCCCTCCGTCTCCGATTCGATGATGATCTGATGGTTCATTTCGTCCTCCGCTCCTCGTCCTGCTCGTAGGCCTTGATGATGCGCTGCACGATCACGTGGCGCACCACGTCGGCCTCGCCCAGGCGGCAGATGGCGATGTCCTCCACGTTCTGGAGCACCCGCATGGCCTCTTTGAGGCCCGAGACCTTATCGGCCGGCAGGTCGATCTGGGTGATATCGCCGGTGATGACGATCTTGGAGCCGAAGCCCAGACGGGTGAGGAACATCTTCATCTGCTCCCGGCTGGTGTTCTGCGCCTCGTCCAGGATGATGAAGGAGTCGTCCAGAGTGCGCCCCCGCATATAGGCCAGCGGGGCCACCTCGATGTTGCCGCGCTCCAGATACTTGTTGTAGGTCTCCGCCCCCAGCATGTCGAAGAGCGCGTCGTACAAGGGCCGCAGGTAAGGGTCCACCTTGCTTTGCAGGTCGCCGGGCAGAAAGCCCAGCCGCTCCCCCGCCTCCACCGCCGGGCGGGTGAGAATGATGCGGTTGACCTGCTTTTCCCGAAAGGCGGCCACCGCGGCGGCCACCGCCAGATAGGTCTTGCCGGTCCCCGCCGGCCCCACCCCCAGGGTAACGGTATTCTTTCGGATGGCGTCCACATATCGTTTCTGGCCCAGGGTCTTGGCCTTGATGGGCTTGCCCTTGGCGGTGACGCAGAGCACGTCCTTGGCGATGTCGTTGATATGCTCCTCATTTCCCGCCCGGACCAGGTTGATGATATAGCGCACGTTCTGTTCGGTGATGGTCTCCTTCCGGGCCGCCAGGGACAGCAGCCCCTGGATGGCCTTTACCCCGTAGAGGACGTTTTCCGCCTCTCCGGAGATCTTCAGCTCCGAATCCCGGCTGACTACGCTGACGCCCAGCTCGTGCTCGATGATCTTGATGTTCTCGTCAAAGGACCCGAACAGGTCCACCGCCTGCTCCATGCGCTCCACACTGATGGTCTGTTCTATCATTGGTACGCCTCATTTTCCTGTTATACTTCCGGCTGGGACTCCTGGGCAGCCGTCTCCGGCAGCCCCTGCGCCGGGACGAACCGCCCGATCTCCTCCCGGCATTCCGCCTGGAGGGTCACCCGCAGCATCCCGTCCCGTTCGGCGGCGGAAAACGCCGTGCTCACCGCCTCGCCGTCCCCCAGCGCCGCCCGGAGGGCCAGTTCCAGCCGCTCCTCCAGCAGGGCCTGCGCCGCCGCGCGGTCAATGGGAGCCGGGACGGTCACATATTCCCGCACCGTCTCACGCTTCAGCGTCAGGGGCAACTCCCGGCCGCTGGGCAGAGCCGCCGTCCACGCTCGACTCATTTTATCATACTCCGGGAAGGAAATTCCACTGTTTTGCGAAAAAACCGTCCGCACGCCCAAAAATGTCAGGCTCCAGCAGGTCTCCTCCGAGCCGGTATACTGCTTCACCTGGGCCTCCAGAGGGATCTGGGCCGTCAGCGTACGCCAGGTGCGGGCATATATCCGCCCGGCGGCCCGCACCTGGCTCCAGCCCAGGTCCACGCCGCCGCCGTATTTCGGCCCCGGAAGCTTGACGCTGCCGCTGATGAGCACGTCTCCCGCCGCCACGGTGTCCCCTTCCTGACAGACCGCCTCCCCAGAGAGCACCTCCATGTGGGAGACGATGCCCCCCGACTCGGCCACCACGTCCCCCACAACGCTCCCGTCCTCCGCGGGCGGTTTTTTGACTGCCTCCCGCACCAGCACCTGGGCCCTGGTACCGTGGAGGTTAATGGCCATCCAGGACAGGTCGGGCAGCTGGAGCAGGGCCTCGTGGGCCAGATCCCGCTCATCCAGCCCGGGACCGTATACGCCCACCCGCAGCCCCTGCCGCCGCAGTTCGGAGAGGATCTGGGCGGTGGGCACCGTCTCGTTTCCCTCCACATCGATGATCAGGATGAACCGGGAGAGCACCAGCACTGCGGTCAGGGACAGGCAAAGCCCCACCAGCAGGGCGTACCGCTTCCGGAACCGCTCCAGAAAAAAAGGCACGCCTCCGGTCTTTACCCGGCTGAGCTCACACAGGACCCGTCCGGCCAGCTCCGGGGCGGCGCGGCCGCCCGCGCGGGTCAGGGTAAGGCGCAGCCGGGTGGCTTCCAGCCACTCCACGTCCCAGAAGGCTATACCGTTCTGGGCGCACAGATTCAAAAACCGCTCCGGAAACGCGCCGGAGACCTCCAGGCGGACGCTCCCCCGCAGGCCGTTGATCATCTTGCGCAGCAAGCCGTCCCCTCCCCTCAGGTCAGATCCACGCCATGGATGTCGCCGGTAATGAGCAACTGGCTGGCGTTCATGGAGCGCAGCTCCAGCCCCGTTCCATGCACCTTCACTACCAGCTTGCCGCCGGAGACATGGATCTCGTCGGCGCCATAGGCCAGGATGCCCTTGTGGTTCTCCATGCGCAGCTCCCGGCTTCCGGTGATCTCGATGCGGGGCAGCCCCGCCACTACGTCGCCGGGCAGGTCGAAGACCTCCGCCGTCTTCTCCAGCAGCCCTTCCCGCTTCTTGCCCCGTTCCATCCCATCGCCCTCCCCGTCCCTAATCTCTATGCGGGCGGACGGTCCATCTTGCCTGTCCCCGGCAAATCGGCGGCAACGGCGAGGGCGGGACCCCTGTCCCGCCCTCAGGCTCTCAAAAAAGTGGCTGCGCCGCTTTCTCGAGAAGGATGCAGCCCGTGAGTGCGCTCCCTGTCCGCCAAAGGCGGACAGGGAGCGCACTCACGGGCTGAGCAGTGTTTTCTGCCACGTACGCGCCGCGGCAGAAAACGGATTACGCCCCTTTCGCGCCTGCACCCCAAGGATATTTCCGTGCCTGCTCTGCAGGCTTGGGCACGGGCGCGAAACGCTGCGAGGCTTGTTCGACACGCTGGGCCGGGATATCGCGCTTCAGCCGCCGAGGGCGGGCCTTCCAGTCCATGCTATGCCCGCTCCCGGAGCGTCACACGGACCGTGTCGCCCGGCTTCTTGCCCAGCTTGGCCCGGATCTCCTTCCGCACTCCCACGATGTGCGCCGGCGTGCCCATGCGCACCAGGCTCCCGTCGTAGGGGATCCCGTCAAAGGTGACGTGCACCTTGACCCGTCCTTTCCCAAACACGGCCCGGACATCGTATGGAAACTCCACATAGGCCCCGTCGATCTCCGGCACCTTTTGCAGCACCGCGTCAAATTCATAGACCGTTTCGTCCATACCGCCACTCCCTGACCACCTGCAACAGCCGTTCCCGTTCATTTTCCCCCGGATGCTCCAGAAGATACCGGGCCAGCCGCCGCTGCATGCGGCCGATCTGAGGTCCCTCCAGCCCCAGCCTCTCCAGCTCTCCGCCGGAGAGCGCCAGCTGTTTCACCTGTTCCGCCTCGGGGTGGAGCACGCAGCGGCGCAGGGCGCGCGATACGGGCAGAGCGGTGATGGGAAATCCGGTCGCTGCGCAGAAGGCCCGCCAGCGGGGGCCGGGAGCCGCCTGCGCCGCCCCCAGTCCGGACAGGTCCGGGGCCGTCCGGACCGGATACAGGTGCTCCAGCAGCCCCAGCTCCAGCAGCAGCCCCGCCCGCTCCGGGCGGTCGGAGAGCAAGATCTTTTCCACCTCCGCCTTGACCCGCTCCCCGGACACCCGGGCCGTCCGGCCGGCGTTCCGGCGTATGGCCGCCAGGGTGGCGTCCTCGATCGAAAAATCCAGCTGGGCGGCAAAACGCACCGCCCGCAGCATCCGCAGCGCGTCCTCGGCAAAGCGCCGGTCGGGGTCCCCGACGCAGCGGATCTGGCGGCGGGCCAGGTCCGCCTGCCCGCCGGAGGGATCGATCACCTCCCCCTCCGTCGAGAGCGCCATGGCGTTGACGGTGAAATCCCGGCGGGAGAGATCCTCCGCCAGTCCAACGTCAAAGCGCACCCCGTCCGGACGCCGCCCGTCGGCGTAGCCGCCCTCCCGCCGGAAGGTGGTCACCTCCACCGCCCCGCTCTCCGTCAGGACGGTGACGGTTCCGTGGCGCAGGCCCGTGGGAAGGGTACGGGGAAACAGCGCCATGACCTGCTCCGGCCGGGCGGAGGTGCACACATCGTAATCCCCCGGCGTCCTCCCCAACAGCAGGTCGCGCACGCATCCCCCCACCGGATGGGCCTCGCAGCCCGCGCCCCGCAGGGTATCCAGCAGGGCGGCCACCCCGGCCGGAATGGGCCAGCTCCTCATTTTTTCACCGCCTTTTGGTATCTTTTCCTTGCTATTCGCCTATAATGGTTTATAATATATGATTCGTAACCATTATAAACTTGAAAAGAGGGCGTGTAAACCCTATGGCAGCAACCAGCATTCATGATTTCATCGTTCCCGGCCGCCGGGCCCATCTGGTCGGCATCGGCGGGGTATCCATGTCCCCTCTGGCCGAGGTGCTCAAGGGCATGGGGATGATCATTACCGGCTCCGACCTGCATGAGAGCGCCGCGGTGGCCCATCTGCGCTCTCTGGGCATTCCCGTGACCATCGGCCATTGGGCCAAGAGCGTGGAGGGCGCGGACCTGGTCGTCCGCACCGCCGCCGTACATGACGACAATCCCGAGATCGCCGGGGCCCGCGCCCTGGGTATCCCGATCTTTGAACGCGCCCAGGCCTGGGGCTCCATCATGCGCAGCTACAAAAACGCGCTGTGCATCTCGGGCACCCACGGCAAGACCACCACCACTTCCATGTGCACCCACATCATCATGGCCGCCGGGCTGGACCCCACCGTCATGATCGGCGGCACCCTGCCCCTGCTGGGCGCGGGCCATCGGGTGGGCCGCGGGGACACCATCATCCTGGAGAGCTGCGAATACTGCAACTCCTTCCTCTCCTTTTACCCCACCGTGGCGGTCATTCTGAACATTGAGGCCGACCATCTGGACTTTTTCCGCGATCTGGAGGATGTGGAGCACTCCTTCCGCGCCTTCGCCGACCGGGTCCCCCAGGGCGGCGTGATCGTGGCCAACGCCGACGACGCCAACACCATGCACACGCTGGAAGGAGAAACGCGCGCCGTGCGCACCTTCGGTCTGGAGCACGGAGACGTACATGCCGCCAACCTGGTCTGGGACCAGGGCCTGCCCTGCTTCGACGTGATGTGGCGGGAACAGATCTTTACCCATGTCTCCCTGCGGGTGCCGGGACTGCACAACGTAAAAAACGCCCTGGCCGCCGCCGCCGCCGCCATCGCGCTGGCCGTGCCGCCTCAGGCCGTGGCCGACGGGCTGAACGCTTTCCGGGGCGCAGGCCGGCGCTTCGAACACAAGGGTTCCTACCACGGCGCGGAGGTCTATGACGACTACGCCCACCACCCCGGAGAGCTGCGCGCCCTGCTGGACACCGCCGGGCGTCTGGGCTATGAGCGGATCATCTGCGCCTTCCAGCCCCACACCTACTCCCGCACCAAGGCCCTGTTCGACGACTTCGTGGAGGTGCTCAAGCAGCCCGACCTGACGCTGCTGGCGGAGATCTTTGCCGCCCGGGAGACCAACGAGATCGGCATCTCCTCCAAAGATCTGGCGGCCAGGATCCCGGGCAGCCGGTACTTCGCCACGCTGCCGGAGCTGGCCGAACACTTGAAGGCCCTCGCCCGGCCGGGCGATCTGATCCTCACCGTGGGGGCCGGGGACATCTATACCGTGGGCGAAGAGCTCACAGGCCCGGAGATCTGAAACAAACGCTGTAAAACGGAGGGACCAGCCCGCGGGCTGGTCCCTCTTTTCCTAACCAGGGGGACTGCGCCCCCTCTGGAAGGCGGCGCCGGCCGCCTAGTTCATCTGTTTGCGCCGGGAGAGATTGATGGTGCCGTCCTGCATGTCGCTGACGTTTTCCAGGCTTTTTCCGGTACCGTAGGCCACGCAGGAGATCGCGTCGTCGGCCACATGGGTCTCGATGCCGGTGTGGGACTCGATCAGCTTGTCAAAGCCCCAGACCAGGCTGCCGCCGCCGGTCATGACGATGCCGTTGGTGGAGATATCCGCCACCAGCTCGGGGGGCGTGCGCTCCAGCACGCCGTGGATGGCCTCCAGAATGCGGGTGGAGACCTCCTCGAAGGCCTCGATCATCTCGCTGGAGGATACGGTAAACACCCGGGGCAGCCCGGTCATCAGGCAGCGCCCCTTGATCTCCAGGGTCTGCTCCTCCGGCCGGGGGAACACGCAGCCGATCTGCATCTTCAGCTCCTCGGCGGTGCGCTCACCGATCAGTACATTGTGCTTGCGCCGTATGTACTTCACGATGGCCTCGTCAAACTGGTCGCCGGCGATCTTGATGGAGGTGGACTCCACGATGCCGGACAGGGAGATGACGGCGATGTCGGTGGTGCCGCCGCCGATGTCCACGATCATATGACCATCGGGCTTGGCGATGTCGATGCCCGCGCCGATGGCGGCCGCCACAGGCTCCTCGATGAGGTACACCCGCCGCGCGCCGGCCTGGATGCCCGCGTCAATGACGGCGCGCTCCTCCACCTCGGTGATGCCGGAGGGCACGCAGATGACCACCCGGGGCTTGAACAGGCGGAAGGAGGTCACCTTGCGGATAAACTCCTTGAGCATCCGCTCGGTCATGTCGTAATCGGAGATGACGCCCTCCCGCAGGGGCCGGATGGCGACGATATTGCCGGGGGTACGCCCCAGCATCTGCTGGGCCTCGGCGCCCACCTTGAGCAGCTTGCCCGTATTTTTGTCGATGGCGACCACGGAGGGCTCCCGCAGGACCACGCCCCTGCCCTTCACATAGACCAGGATGGACGCCGTACCCAGGTCGATGCCAATATCCTTACTGAACATACCTGCACCTCGAAGTCTTGAAAGCTTTTGTTTTATTTTATCCCATAATCTCATAGCTAATCCCTTATATTATACAGTTGTACGCGGGGTTTTTCAACGCCATTTTACCGAAAATCCCGAAAAACCTTACCGGGCCCGCGCCAGCGCCGCGCAGAGCACCTCCTTCGCCCCCGCTGAGCGCAGCACTCTGGCG
Organism: Flavonifractor sp. DFI.6.63; assembly: GCF_024462255.1. NCBI lineage: Bacteria > Bacillati > Bacillota > Clostridia > Eubacteriales > Oscillospiraceae > Flavonifractor > Flavonifractor sp. DFI.6.63. The sequence continues at coordinate 50,825 of NZ_JANGBE010000014.1, forward strand.
CATTCGGAGAAGGTGGAACCGGTGGTGATGATGTCGTCCACGAGCAGCACCCGTTTGTCCCGCACCAGCTCCGGCTCCACCGCGGCATAGGCGCCCAGCACATTGGCCCGGCGCCGCGCCTCCCCCTCCAGCCGGGACTGCACGGCGGTATCCCGGCCCTTGCGCAGCGTCTCCACCGCCACATCCCCCAGCTCCAGCGCCGCGGCGGCGCAGAGCAGGAAGGCCTGGTCGTAGCCCCGCTCGCGCCGGCGCTCCCGGGACAACGGCACCCAGGAGATCAGGTCATACCGGTCCGCCAGATGGTCGCGGACACACTGGGCCAGCAGCCTGCCGTAAGCCCGGTGGTAAGCCTGCCGCCCCTTGAATTTGTACCGGTGCAGGGAATCCCGCACCGCCCCCTGATACCGCAGGGGCGAGACACACAGGGCAAACCATTCCCCGTCCTGCTCCGCATCCGCCCCCTCCAGCCAGGGCAGCGTCCGCCGGCATTGGGCGCACAGGTCCCGCTCACGCGCGGCCAGCACCCTGCCGCAGAACACGCAGCGGGGCGGGAAGAGGAGGTCCAGCAGCAGCCGCGCCGGGCCGTTCATTTCCCATCCTCCGGCGGGATGGGCCCGTGCTCCTTTTCAAATTCCCGGATACAGCTCTGGATCAGGTAGAGGATCTGTCCGCTCATCGAACGGCCCTCGTAGGCCGCCACGTATTGGATCTTGTCGTGAAGGGCCTTGTCCGTGCGGATACTCAGGTGATTGGTCTTTTCCATATGTTCTGCCTCTCCTCATCCTCAGGTAAGCAAAGCATACCGTCTGCATAAGCTTTTAGTTTATTCTTAGCGCATTTTTACGGCGCAAAATTTGTAGATTTCCCTCGTTTCCAAGACAGCGCCGTACCGGGCGGACGCTTCCTGTCCGCCATAGGCCGCGGCCTGTCCCGAACAGCGGCAAGGCCATGGTTCCAGCCGCTCACGCCGTCCCCCCGGCCAGACGCCAGCGCAGTCCGGAGTAGCGCCGCTGCTGGCGGTCGTTGGCGGTCATGCGCGCCACCACCTCCTCGTCGCCCACGATGATGAGCAGCTCCCGGGCCCGGGTGATGGCGGTGTAGAGCACCCCGCGGGTGAGCAGCATGGGCGCGCCGTCGCAGGCGGCCAGGATCACCGCCCGATACTCGCTGCCCTGGGCCTTGTGGACGGTGATGGCGTAAGCGCTCTCCAGCTCTCCCAGCATGTCGGGGGTATACTCCACCACCCGGCCCTCAAAGTCCACGGTGATGGTCTCGCTGCGGTTATCCACCGTCTCCACCCGTCCGATATCCCCATTGAACACGCCCATGCCCGAGCTCAGGCCGTTTTTCTCCCGCCACATCACGTCGTAATTGTTGCGCACCTGCATGACCCGGTCGCCCTCCCGGAAGATCGACTCCCCGAAACGGCGCTCCGGTTTTCCTTCGCCCGGCGGGTTGACCGCCGCCTGGATGGCACGGTTGAGAGCCGCGGTGCCCGCCTGGCGCCTGCGGGTAGGCGAGAGCACCTGGATCTGCTCCGGCGGGATGCCCATGTTCTTGGGCAGGCGGGTGCGCACCAGCTCCACGATGGTCTCGGCCGCCCGCTGAGGCTCTTTCCGGCGCAGGAAGAAAAAGTCCCCCTTATTGTCCCGCAGATCGGGCAGCTCGCCCCGGTTGACCCCGTGGGCGCTGCGGATGATGGCGCTCTCGGCGGCCTGACGGAAGATCTCGGTCAGGCGCACCATGGGCACCGCCCGGCTGCGGATGAGGTCGGAAAACAGATTGCCCGGTCCCACGCTGGGCAGCTGGTCCGCGTCCCCCACCAGGATCAGCCGGCAGTCGTCCCGCAGGGCGCACAGCAGCGCCCGCATCAGGGTGATATCCACCATAGAGGTCTCGTCCACAATGACCGCGTCCGCTTTCAGGGGGTCCTGTTCGTCGTGGGCGAAGACCAGACGGCCGGAATGGGGGTCATACTGGGTCTCCAGCAGGCGGTGGATGGTGGCCGCCTCCATGCCGCACAGCTCTCCCAGCCGCTTGGCCGCGCGGCCGGTGGGAGCGGCCAGTGCCGTTTCCAGGCCCAGCGCCTCAAAGAGCGCCAGCACGCCCCGCAGGGAGGTGGTCTTTCCGGTCCCGGGGCCGCCGGTGAGCAGCATTACCTGCCGCTGCGCCGCCAGCTCCACGGCCTGACGCTGCTGAGGGGCGTAAACAATGCCCTGCTCGCTCTGGATCTTCCCAATGAGCCGGTCCAGCCCGGGGGGAGGGACCAGCTCGCCCTCCGCCAGGCTGCGGATGCGCCAGGCGACGTACTGCTCGGCCTCGTACAGGTCGCGGAGGTAGACGGCCTGCTCTCCCGCCACCGGCTCCTGGATCGCCTCGCCCCGCTCCAGAAGGGCCTCCAGGCCGTCCTCCAGGGCCTCCTCCTCCACGCCGATGAGCTGCGCGGTGGCCCACAGAAGTTTGCGCCGGGGCAGAAAGGTGTGCCCGTTGTCCAGATTGTGGGTCAGCTCGAACAGGAGCCCCGCCTCAATGCGCTGGGGGTCGTCCCCCTCCATGCCAAGGTCCAGCGCCAGGCTGTCGGCCGTGGCGAACGCCACCCCCAACTCCCCGTCCACCAGCAAGTAGGGATTGGCCCGCACCGCCTCGAGCGCCTGGTCGCCATAGCGGCGGTACAGGGGCATGGCCAGCTGGAGCGGCACGTCGTGCGCGCCCAGAAATTCCAGCAGGCGGCGCATGCCCATCTGAAGCCGGAAGTTCTCCCCCATCGCCAACGCCCGCTTGCGGGTGACGCCATGGATGGCGGTGAGCCGCTCCGGATGCTCCTCCAGAACGGTGAGGGCCTCGGCCCCAAATTCCTCCACCATCCGCCGGGCGGTGGCCGCGCCGATCCCCCGGACCGCGCCGGAGGCGAGATACTCAAAAATGGCCTTCTCTCCGGCGGGCATGCGCCGCTCCACCGTCTCCGCCTTGAACTGCTCTCCATAGGAGGCATGGCGCATCCAGGTCCCCCGGACCGTGATACGCTCGCCGGGGGCCACGCCGGGCAGACAGCCCACCACCGTCACGCCCCCAGACTCCCCCGCGTCCAGCTTGAGCACCGTATAGCCGTTCTCCCGGTTCTGGTAGATCACGGCTTCCACGGTCCCCTCGATGAGATTCCATTCCGCCTCCTGCATGGGCCGCCCTCTCCTTTCCAGGGACTGCGCAAAACGAAGACAGCCCCCACTCAGAAGATTGTAACACCGGAAGGCCGATTTGTCGAACCCCGGAAAAGCGCCGCCCCCACCCGCCTGCGCGGGCCGGCGGGAGCGGCTGCGGCCGGCAGGGCAAAAACCGCAGCAGGCCGGAGCGGCCGCAGATCGTTCCGTGCGCTCCGGACGGGAGCGCACGGCTCCGCGCCGTGCCGGGCAGCGCGATTCACCGGCTCCCTATGTACTCGGACAAACGCTCCATGGGGCAGACCACCAGTCCCCGGTCCCGGGCCAGCAGAGCGCTGGCCGCCGCCCGGCCCGCGGCGTTCAGCCCGCCGTCGGCGATCACAATGGTGAACCGCGCCAGCTCGCCGCCCCGCAGCCACAAAAGCCCCCTCACATCCTGCTCCAGGTTGGCCCCGTCGCCGCTGGCGGGGATCACGGCGTACACGCCGCCGCTCCCCACAGGGCACACCAGCCGGCCGAACAGGACCCAGCCCAGTCCCAGCAGCCCCGCCGCCGCCAGCAGGACCAGCACTACCTCCAAAATGGGATTCAACGCCCTCACCTCCAGACCATTCTATGCCGGAGGGCGCGGCAATGACAGCCGCCGGGCGCTCAGTGGATGGTAGCCACCACCATCCCCGTGGCCAGCGTCATGATGAGCCCGGCGGTGACCACGCCCAAAAAGATGGAGGGCAGCGCACGGCGCAGGGGCATGTCCAGGAAGGCCGCCGCCAGCGCGCCCGTCCAGGCCCCGGTGCCCGGCAGGGGGATGGCCACGAAGACAAACAGCCCCAGATATTTGTATTTGCTCACCTTGCGGCCCTTCAAATGGGCTTTGCGCTCCAGTTTGTCCACCAGGCGGTTGAGCTTGGGGAAACGGCGGCGCAGCCACAGAAAGATCCGGCGGATATAGACGATGATGAACGGCACGGGGATCAGATTGCCCACCACCGCGGCGCACAGGGCCGCCCAGGGGGGCAGGCCCAGCGCCGTGCCGAAGGGGACGCCGCCCCGCAGTTCGATCACCGGGATCATGGAGACCAGCAGGGTAAAGACCATCTCCCCCAGCCGGCTGTCCGTCAGCCATTGCAGCAGATTCACGCAGAACACCTCTCAGACGTGCTGGCACCGGCTTGCGCACCATACCCGTAAGGCTATGGCGCGGCCGCCGCGCGGATAAGCCGCACCGCGGTTTGCTCAGCGGAGTTTATTGTATCATAAGTCCGGCCCGGATAACATTAAGTTTTTGTGAAAAACCCCGCTCAACCTTCCGCCTGCAGAAAAAGTCCTGCAGCGTCTCGCCGTTTCTGCGGCGCAAGAAAGTGGAGGCCGTTTCTGCGGCGGCGTATACGCTGCAGAAACGGCCTCCCGGCAGGACGGCAAAAGCCGCTTTGCCGAACGTCCAACTTCCTCTTGTCCCCGCCTGCGCCCAGTGATATAATATTTCGACTTCATTTGAGAAAAGGGGCTGGCCGCTATGACCTATCAAGAAGAATTCATTACCTTTATGGTGCGCTCCGGCGTGCTCACCTTTGGGGACTTCACCACCAAATCCGGGCGCAGTACCCCCTACTTTATCAACACCGGCAACTACAGGACCGGCGCCCAGGCCGCCAAGCTGGGGGACTACTACGCCGCCTGTATCCAGCAGAACCTGCCCGACGGGGCGGACTGCCTGTTCGGCCCCGCCTATAAGGGCATCCCCCTGGCGGTGTCCGCCGCCGCATCGCTGTACCGCAATTACGGCCGCGATCTGCCCTACTGCTTCAACCGCAAGGAGGCCAAGGACCACGGCGAGGGCGGCTGCATGGTGGGCTACAAGCCCCAGGACGGGGACAAGCTCGTCATCGTAGAGGACGTGGTCACCGCGGGTACCGCCGTGCGGGAGTCCATCGAGCTGTTCAAACATGTGGCCGACGTGAAGATGCGCGCCCTCATCGTCTCCGTGGACCGGATGGAGCGCGGCACCCGGGACTGCTCCACCCTGGACGAGCTGCGGGAGGACTACGGCATCGCCGTGTACCCCATCGTCACCGTCCGGGAGATCCTCTCCTTCCTCCACAACCGCCCCGTGGACGGCAAAATCGTTATTGACGACGCCGTGAAGGCCCGCATGGAAGCCTATCTGGAGCAGTACGGCGCCAGAGGCTGATTTTGGGTTATCCTATGGAGAGGAGGTCCGGTATGGGCGCTCACGACGGTCACCGCAGCCGGTTGAAAATGGAGTTTCTGGCCCGGCCGGACTCCTTTCCCGACCACAAGCTGCTGGAGCTGCTGCTGTTCTACGCCAACCCCCGAAGCGACACCAACCCGCTGGCCCATACCCTGTTGGAGCAATTCGGCTCCCTGGCGGGCGTACTGGACGCAACGCCGGAGCAGCTGCAAAAGGTCCCCGGCGTGGGGACGCACGCCGCCGTGCTCTTCAGGGCGGCAAAGGAGCTCTCCGGCCGCTATCTGGCGGGGCGCACCCGTATGGACGTGGTCGCCCAGGGCAGCCGGGACTATTATCCCATCCTGCGCCCCTATTTCTTCGGGGCGCGGAACGAGCAGGTCTATCTGCTGTGCATGGACGGCAAGCAGAAGGTGCTGGGGGTACGCAAGATCGGCGAAGGCAACGTGAACGCCGTGGCGGTGACCACCCGCCTGATCGTGGAGGCGGCGCTCTCCCTGAACGCCGTTCGGGTGGTGCTCTCCCACAATCACGTCTCCGGGCTGGCGTTTCCCTCGGAGGACGACATCGCCACCACCTACAGCCTGCAGGGCATACTGGGACAGGTCGGGGTGACGCTGTGCGATCATCTGGTCTTTGTGGATGACGACATGGTCTCCCTCCGGGACAGCGGCTTCTACAAAACCGAGGAAGCCTGAAAATAAGGCTTGCAATAGAACATTTGTTTTGCTAGAATGGATGTACGAATACGGACGGGAGGAGGGGGCGGCATGCCGAAATTCGAAGTGGTCAGCGAATATACTCCGGCGGGCGACCAGCCGGAGGCCATCGAAGCGCTGGCCGCAGGACTGGAAAACGGGCTGAACGAGCAGACGCTTCTGGGCGTCACCGGCTCGGGCAAGACGTTTACCATGGCCAAGGTGATCGAGGCCGTCCAGCGTCCCACCCTGGTGCTGGCCCACAACAAGACCCTGGCCGCCCAGCTGTGCGCCGAATTCAAGGAATTCTTTCCCCACAACGCGGTGGAGTATTTTGTGTCCTACTACGATTACTACCAGCCCGAGGCCTATATTCCCCATACGGATACCTTTATCGAGAAGGACTCCGCCATCAACGAGGAGATCGACCGGCTGCGCCTGTCCGCCACCGCTTCTCTGATGGAGCGGCGGGACGTGATCGTGGTGTCCTCGGTCTCCTGTATCTATGGCCTGGGCGAGCCGGAGGACTTTGCTAAAATGATGGTCTCCCTCCGGGTGGGGGCCGCGATGGAGCGGGATGAGCTGCTGAAAAAGCTCATCGCCATCCGCTACGAACGCAACGACATCGCCTTTGAGCGCAACATGTTCCGGGTGCGGGGGGACACGGTGGAGATCTTTCCCGCCTACTGGCAGGACTCCGCCATCCGGGTGGAGTTTTTTGGGGACGAGATCGACCGCATCAGCGAGATCAACGTCGTCACCGGCGCGCCCATCCGCCGTCTGGAGAACATCCCCGTCTGGCCCGCCACGCACTACGTCACGCCCAAGGAAAAAATGGACACCGCCGTTCAGGAGATCTACCGGGAGCTGGAGGAGCGGGTGGCTTTTTTCGAGGCCAACAACCAGCTCATCGAGGCCCAGCGCATCAAGCAGCGCACCATGTACGACGTGGAGATGATGCAGGAGCTGGGCTACTGCTCCGGGATCGAGAATTACTCCCGGGTCATCGAGGGCCGCCCGGTGGGCTCTCCCCCCCACACTCTGCTGGATTATTTCCCCAGAGATTTTGTGCTTTTCATTGACGAGTCCCACGTGACCCTGCCTCAGGTGCGGGCCATGTACAACGGCGACCGCGCCCGCAAGACGACCCTGGTGGACTACGGCTTCCGCCTGCCCTGCGCCTTCGACAACCGGCCTCTGAAATTTGAGGAGTTTGAAAAGCGGCTCCATCAAGTGGTCTACGTCTCCGCCACGCCCGGCGAGTACGAACGCTCCCGCTCGGGGCAGATCGTGGAGCAGGTCATCCGGCCCACAGGCCTGCTGGACCCAAGGATCGAGGTGCGCCCGGTGGAGGGGCAGATCGACGACCTGATCGGGGAGATCAACGAGCGCACCCAGCGCGCCGAGCGGGTACTGGTCACCACCCTCACCAAAAAGATGGCGGAGGACCTGACCAATTACCTGAAAAACGCAGGCATCAAGGTCCGCTACATGCACCACGATATCGACACCATCGAGCGCATGGAGATCATCCGCGACCTGCGCCTGGGCACATTTGACGTGCTGGTGGGCATCAACCTGCTGCGGGAGGGACTGGACCTGCCGGAGGTGAGCCTGGTGGCCATTCTGGACGCAGACAAGGAGGGCTTTCTCCGCAGCGAGACCTCCCTCATCCAGACCATCGGCCGCGCGGCCCGAAACGCGGAGGGCATGGTGGTCATGTATGCCGACAAGATCACGCCCTCCATGCGCCGGGCCATCGATGAGACCGAGCGCCGGCGCGCCAAACAGGATGCATTCAACCAGGCCCACGGCATCGTCCCCAAAACCATCATCAAGAGCGTCCGGGACGTGATCGACCTGTCTCAGGGGGAGGATTCCTCCAGGGAGTACGACCCCGACGCGCTTTCGCTCACCAAACCGCAGCGCATGGAGGCCATCGCCAAATTGGAAAAAGAGATGCGGGAAGCCGCCAAGCTGTTGGAATTCGAATATGCCGCCATTCTCCGTGATAAGATCGTCAAGCTCCGGGGCGAGTAAGCTTCCCGCAGCTCTTTGGGGCCCCGCACAGCGGGGCGGCGCCTGCGCCGCACAAGCGTTTTGCCTCAGGCAAACCCTTGGCGCAGGGCCGATTTACTCGGCCCGAGCACGTCAGGTGCATTCGGGGATCCCCGGGCGGCGGACGCCGCGCGGGGCGATGCGGGAAGCCGCCAAACTGTTGGAATTCGAATATGCCGCCATTCTCCGCGATAAGATCGTCAAGCTCCGGGGCGAGTGAGCTTCCATTCAGAAAGAAGAGGGTTCCGCCATGCAATCTGTTATTTTAGGTAAAACCGGACTGAACGTCTCCCGGCTCTCCTTTGGGGGCATCCCCATCCAGCGCGCCGACGCGGCCAACACCCGCGCGGTGGTGGATCAACTGGAACAACACGGCGTCAACTTTCTCGACACCGCACGGGGCTATACCGTCTCGGAGGACTACCTGGGCGCGGCGCTGGAGGGCCGCCGGGATCATTTCATCCTGGCCACCAAAAGCATGTCCCGGGACTACGCCGGCATGCAGAAGGACATCGACGCCAGCCTTGCAGACCTGCGTACCGGCCATATCGAGCTCTACCAGCTCCACAACCTGTCGGAGCGCGACTTTGACCGGGCATTCGGCCCCGAGGGGGCGTACCGCGCCCTGGCGGAAGCCAAGGCCGCCGGCAAGATCGGGCATATCGGCGTGACCACCCACAGCGCAGACGCCCTGCGCCGCCTGGTGGAGGAATACGGCGACCGTCTTGAAACGGTCATGTTTCCCTATAATATCGTGGAGACCCAGGGGCACGACGTGCTCGCCCAGGCCCAAAAACGGGGGATCGGCACCATCGCCATGAAGCCCTTGGCAGGGGGCAATCTGGAGGACGCCGCCCTGGCCCTTCGCTTCATCGCCGCCGCCGGGGTATGCGACGTGATCCTGGCGGGGATGGGCGCGCCGGAGGAAGTGGCCCGGAACGCCGCCGTAGACCTCTCCGCCCCCTTTACCGCGGCGGAGCAGGCGCAGGCCGAGGCCATCCGCAAGACCCTGGGCTCCACCTTCTGCCGCCGGTGCGGCTACTGCGCGCCCTGTCCCAACGGCATCGATATCCCCACCAATTTCCTGCTGGCCAACTACCTGCGCCGGTACGGACTGGCGGACTGGGCCCGGGAGCGCTATCAGGCCCTGCGCTACCACGCGGGCTCCTGCGTCCAGTGCGGCGCCTGCGAGCGCCGCTGCCCCTACGGTCTGCCCATCCGGGACATGCTGGGCGGGGTGGCCAAGGATTTTGGTTACTGAGCGGTTGGCCGGCCCTGCGCCCGTCCTGGAGCAGCTGGGCATACTGTTGGCGATCTGGGGCCCCTTCCTGACCGGCCTGCTGTCTTTTGCCCTGCTCTGCGTGGCCGCCCGGCCCCGGCCGCCCCGGCGGCTGCGGGTCCTTGCCGGCCTGCTTGGGGCCGGCATCCTGCTTTGGGCCCTGTGGTACTATCTGTTTTAATCCCGCTTCGAAATCCGGCCCGCCGGGGCCGACTGTCGTCACAAAGGAGAACCCAACGATTATGCTCGACCACATTTACGTCAAAGGCGCACGGGAAAACAATCTGAAAAACATCGACGTGGAGATTCCGCGGGACAAGCTGGTGGTGCTCACCGGCGTATCCGGAAGCGGCAAGTCCTCCCTGGCCTTTGAGACCATTTATGCCGAGGGCCAGCGCCGGTACGTGGAGTCCCTCAGCTCCTACGCCCGCATGTTCCTGGGTCAGATGGAGAAGCCCGACGTGGACTATATCGACGGCCTGTCCCCCGCCATTTCCATCGACCAGAAGACCACCTCCAAAAACCCCCGCTCCACCGTGGGTACCGTCACCGAGATCTACGACTATCTGCGCCTTCTGTGGGCCCGGGTAGGCACGCCCCACTGCCCCAAGTGCGGCAAGGAGATTCAGCAGCAGACCATCGACCAGATCATCGACCAGGTGATGGCCCTGCCTGAAGCCACCCGGGTACAGGTGCTCGCCCCCGTGGTGCGCGCCCGGAAGGGGGAACACCAGAAGCTCTTTGAGGACGCCCGCAAGTCCGGCTATGTCCGGGTACGGGTGGACGCTTCCCTGTATGACCTGAGCGAGGAGATCAAGCTGGACAAGAACAGGAAGCACAACATCGAAGTGGTCGTGGACCGGCTGGTCATCCGGCAGGACATCGCCCGCCGCCTGACCGACAGTGTGGAGACCGCCTCCGCCCTGGCGGGCGGCCTGGTCATCCTCAACATCGTGAACGAGGACCGTGATATCCTGTTTTCCCAAAATTATGCCTGTGAGGACTGCGGCATCTCCATTGAGGAACTCACGCCCCGCATGTTTTCCTTCAACAATCCCTACGGCGCCTGCCCCACCTGCACCGGACTGGGCGCACAGCTGAAGGTGGACCCGGACCTCATCCTCCCCAACAAAAAGCTCTCCATCCTGGAGGGGGCCATCACCGCCTCCGGCTGGAACAACATCAAGGGCGATTCCATCTCCCGCATGTACTTTGACGCCCTGGCCAAAAAGTACGGCTTCAAGCTCAGCACGCCGGTGGAAGAGCTGCCCGCGGAGATCCTGGATCGGATCCTCTACGGCACCCAGGGGGAAAAACTCAAGCTGACCTACGAGCGCGGCAACGGGCAGGGGACCCTGTACCAGGCGTTCGAAGGCGTGGTGAACAATCTGGAGCGCCGCTACCGGGAAACCCAGAGCGACGGTATGCGCCGGGAGCTGGAGGAGTGCATGAGCCAGCGTCCCTGCCCCGACTGCGGCGGAAAACGGCTGAAGAAAGAGGCTCTTGCGGTCACCGTGGGCGGCATCAGCATCCATGATTTCTGTCAGAAACCGGTCACGGAGGCCCTGGACTTCGTAGAACATCTGGAGCTCTCCGCCCAGAAAATGCTCATCGCGGAACGTATCCTGAAGGAGATCAAGTCCCGCCTGGGCTTTCTGCGGTCGGTGGGCCTGCAGTACCTCACCCTGAGCCGGGCGGCGGCCACCCTCTCCGGCGGCGAAAGCCAGCGCATCCGTCTGGCCACCCAGATCGGTTCCTCCCTGATGGGCGTGCTCTATATTCTGGACGAGCCCTCCATCGGCCTGCACCAGCGGGACAACGACATGCTGCTGGACACCATGAAGCACCTGCGGGATCTGGGCAACACCCTGCTGGTGGTGGAACACGACGAGGACACGATGCGCGCGGCCGACTATATCGTGGATATCGGCCCCGGCGCGGGCGTCCATGGCGGCGAGGTGGTGGCCTGCGGCACCGCCGAGGAGATCATGAACGCCCCCGGCTCCCTCACCGGCGACTACCTGTCCGGCCGGAAGAAGATCCCCGTTCCCGCCCAGCGGCGGAGCGGCAGCGGCAGGTCTCTGATCATCCGGGGCGCGGCGGAAAATAATCTGAACCAGGTGGACGTGTCCATCCCCCTGGGCACCTTCACCTGTGTCACCGGCGTATCCGGCTCGGGCAAATCCAGCCTGGTCAACGAGATCCTCTATAAAAAGCTGGCCTGCGACCTGAACCACGCCAAATGCCGGGCGGGGAAGCACGAGCGCATCGAGGGCGAGGAATTCCTGGATAAGATCATCGCCATCGATCAATCCCCCATTGGCCGCACGCCCCGCTCCAACCCGGCCACCTATACGGGACTGTTCAACGATATCCGGGATCTGTTCGCCTCCACTCCCGACGCCAAGAGCCGGGGCTACGGCCCGGGGCGCTTCTCCTTCAACGTGCGGGGCGGGCGGTGCGAGGCCTGCCAGGGCGACGGGCTGCTGAAGATCGAGATGCACTTTCTGCCCGATATCTATGTGCCCTGCGAGGTGTGCAAGGGCAAGCGGTACAACCGGGAGACTCTGGAGGTCCGCTACAAGGGCAAAAACATCTATGAAGTGCTGGACATGACGGTGGAGGAGGCTCTCCCCTTCTTTGAGCACCTGCCCAAACTGTACAACAAACTTCAGACACTGTATGAGGTAGGGCTCTCCTACGTAAAGCTGGGCCAGCCCTCCACCACCCTTTCCGGCGGCGAGGCCCAGCGGGTCAAGCTGGCCACGGAGCTCTCCAAGCGCTCCACCGGCTCCACCATCTACGTGCTGGACGAGCCCACCACCGGCCTGCACACCGCCGACGTCCACAAGCTGATTGAGGTGCTGCAAAAGCTGGTGGACGCAGGCAACACCGTAGTCGTCATCGAGCACAACCTGGATGTCATCAAAACCGCCGATCACATCATCGACCTGGGTCCCGAGGGCGGCGACGGCGGCGGAAGCATTGTGGTAACGGGAACTCCAGAGGAGGTGGCGCAATGCGCCGCCTCCTATACGGGGCAGTATCTCAAACGGATGCTGTGAACCCTACGCGCTGCAACATACAGAAAACGGGCGGCCTGCGGCCGCCCGTTTTTTCCATCTGTCAAACAGTCCCCCTGCGCTCCGATTGTCCTGCGTTCCCGTTGCGGAGGACGGCCGCCCGCAACAGCCCTCTGCCGCTCCTTATTGAGCGTCCAGAGGCAGCGGGCGGGGCGGCCGGGGACCCAGTTCCGTCCGGCAGGTCTCGGCGAGGCCTTCCAGCGCCTCGTCCTGCCGCTCCAGCTCCGCCGAGAGGCCGTCCAGCATACCGCGTACCTGCTCCAGTTCCCCGCCCGCATGGGACAGGGTGGCGTCCATGCTGGTCCGCAGGCGGTCGTACTCGTTCTGGACCCGGCCCAGCCAGTGCTCCACCTGCTCCCGCATCTTTTTGACCCGCTCGGCCGCCTCAGCCTCCACCTGTTCGGCCCGGCAGTGGGCCTCCAGCTCCATACCGGCGGTGCGGTCCTTCACGCTCTCATAGGCTGCGGCGGCGGGCTCCGCCTTGGCAAGCCGCGCCTGGGCGTCGGCCAGGCCGCGCTCGGCCGCTTCGGCCCGTGCGCGGGTCTGCTCCAGCTCGGCACGCAGTGCTTCGGCCTGCTCCTGCGCCTGTTTCTGCTGGGCGGACAACGCCTCCCCCTCGGCGGCAAGGCACTCGACCCGGTCCTTGGCGGCGGCCAGTTCCTCCTCCAGCTCCGCCCGGGCTTTGGCGCCCTCCTCAAGTTCCCGCTTGAGGGCCTCCAGCTTTTCCTGCTGCTCCCGGCTGCGGCTATCGATAAAGTCCAACACGTCCTGCTTCTGGAAGCCTCCAAAGGCGGCGGTGCGGAACTGCAACTCTCCGGCGCTCATGGCGAACACCCTTTCTCTACAAAAATCGTGTCTATTTTATCACAATTTCCCGGACAGTACAATCATTTCTTCCAATTGACTGGTTCGGAACACAATGATATAATAGGATGATTATGACAACATTAAGGCGAGGGGCGCGTATGTGGCGATCAGATCACTGGAACGAGTATGAACTGCTGGACTGCGGCGCAGGCGAGCGGCTGGAGCGCTGGGGCAAATACCTGCTGGTGCGGCCTGATCCCCAGGCCATCTGGCAGCGGGAGGGCAGCCATCCCGGCTGGAAGCGGCACGACGGACGCTATCAGCGCTCCAGCACCGGCGGGGGCGCATGGGTCAAGAAGGACCTACCGGAGCGGTGGACGCTGGATTATGGCGCGCTGACCTTCAACATAAAGCCCATGAATTTCAAGCATACCGGTCTGTTCCCCGAACAGGCCGCCAACTGGGACTTCGCCATGCAGGCCATCCGCGCCGCCGGCCGGCCGGTGAGCGTGCTCAACCTGTTCGCCTACACCGGCGCGGCCACCATCGCCTGCGCGGCGGCGGGGGCCAGCGTGTGCCATGTGGACGCGGCGAAGGGCATGGTCTCCTGGGCGCGGGAAAACGCCAAAAGTTCCGGCCTGGAGCAGGCGCCGATCCGCTGGATCGTCGACGACTGCGGCAAATTCGTGGAGCGTGAGATCCGGCGGGGACGCCGGTATGACGCGGTCATCATGGACCCGCCCTCTTATGGCCGCGGCCCATCCGGGGAGATCTGGAAGCTGGAGGAAAACCTGCCCCTTTTTCTGGAGCTGGCGGCCCAGGTGCTCTCCGACGCGCCCATCTTCTTTCTCATCAACTCCTATACCACCGGCCTCTCCCCCTCGGTGCTCACCTATCTGCTGGAGACCATCGTGTCCCGCAGGTACGGCGGCCACACCGAGAGCCAGGAGCTTGGCCTGCCCGTTACCGCCACTGGCCTTTCCCTGCCCTGCGGCGCCACGGGGCGGTGGGTATGCGGCTGAATCGGAGGGAATGCATATGAGTCAGTCCATTATCAAAACGCAGCAGCTCCGCTTTTCCTACGCCGCCGACGAGGGGTCCGTCCCTCCGGTGGTGCTGGACGGGGTAGATCTGGAAATCGCGGAGGGGTCCTTCGTGGCCGTGCTGGGGCATAACGGCTCCGGCAAATCCACCCTGGCCAAGCATATGAACGCCATCCTGCTCCCTACCGGGGGCAAGGTATACGTCAGCGGCATCGATACCGCCGACGAGGACGCTCTGCTGGACATCCGCCGCACCGTGGGCATGGTGTTCCAGAACCCGGACAACCAGATCGTAGCCAACGTGGTGGAGGAGGACGTGGCCTTTGCCCCGGAGAATCTGGGCGTGCCCTCCGAGGAGATCCGCCGCCGGGTGGACGAGGCCCTGCGGCAGGTCGGCATGTACGAATATCGGGAGCATGCCCCTCATCTGCTCTCCGGCGGTCAGAAGCAGCGGGTGGCCATCGCGGGCGTCATCGCCATGCGCCCCCGGTGTATCGTGCTGGACGAGCCCACCGCCATGCTGGACCCCATCGGCCGCAGCGAGGTCATGAAGACCATCCGCGCACTTAACCGCACCAGCGGCGTCACCGTGGTGCTGATTACCCACCACATGGACGAGGCCGCCATGGCCGACCGGCTGGTGGTCATGGCCAAGGGCAAGATCGTCTCCGACGGCCCGCCCCGTCAGGTCTTCCGGCAGGTGGAGGCCCTCAAGTCCGTTGGTCTGACGGTGCCGGAGACCACCGAGCTTTTATGGCAGCTGCGCCAGGCGGGCGTGGACGTTCCCCTGGACGCGCTTTCCGACGAGGAGTGCGCCCAGGCGCTGTACCGGCTGCTGCAATAAGGACCGGGCCGCCCGGCCGGACGGCCCGCGCGGGCGTTACCCTGCGGGGGATGCACCAATTGATAAAGGAATGAAGCCATTTGGAACCGATCATTCAGACGGAAAAGCTCTGTCATATCTACTCGGCCGGTACCCCGTTCGAACGGGGCGCCCTGGTGGACGTGGACTTCACCGCCTACCGCGGAGAGTACCTGGGCATCATCGGCCACACCGGCTCGGGCAAATCCACCCTCATCCAGCACCTCAACGGCCTGCTGAAGCCCACCTCCGGCCGGGTCCTGTTTGAAGGGCGCGACATCTGGGAAACCAAGGAGCGCACCCGGCAGACCCGCTTCCAGGTGGGGCTGGTCTTCCAGTACCCGGAGTACCAGCTGTTTGAGGAGACGGTATACAAGGACATCTCCTTCGGCCCCCGGAATATGGGGCTGGACGCGGGGGAGATCGATCGCCGGGTACGGCAGGCCGCCCAGTTTGTGGGCCTGAAGGACGAGGTGCTGGAGAAGTCCCCCTTCGAGCTCTCCGGCGGCCAGAAGCGCCGGGTGGCCATCGCGGGCGTCATCGCCATGGAGCCCTCCGTGCTCATTCTGGACGAACCCACCGCCGGGCTGGACCCGGTGGGTGTGGAGAACATCCTGCAGAACATCCACGACTACCATACCGCCAAAAACGCCACCATCCTCATCGTCTCCCACTCCATGGAGGAAGTGGCCCGGACGGTGGACCGTCTGGTGGTGGTGGACGACGCGCGCATCCCCTTCTCCGGCTCCCCCCGGGAAGTGTTTGCCCACGGGGACGAGCTGGAGCGCATGGGGCTTGGCGTGCCCGCCATGACCCGGGTGTTCCACCGGCTGAAGGCCCTCGGCGTGGACATCGACCCTTCGGTCTACACCATCGAGCAGGCCAAGTGCGCGGTGCTGGCCGCGCTCAGGCGGAAGGGGGCGGTGTAAATGGCGCTCAAGGATATCACGCTGGGCCAGTATTTCCCCGGAAACACCCTGCTGCACCGGCTGGACCCCCGTACCAAGCTGCTGGGCACCGTGGCCTATATCGTGGCGCTGTTCCTGGCCAAGGGCATCGTGGGCTACGCCGTCCTGCTGGCCGTTCTGGCCGCGCTCATCGCCGTATCCAGGGTGGGGCTGAAGACCATCCTGCGCGGGATGAAGCCCATCCTGGTCATCATCATCATCACCGCCGTGCTCAACCTGTTCTACACCCCCGGAGCGGGGGAGCCCCTGGCCGCCTTCTGGATCTTCAAGATCTATCCGGAGGGCATCTGGGCGGCCGTTTATATGATCCTGCGCATCGCCATGCTCATCGCCTGTACCTTCCTGCTGACCTATACCACTTCCCCCATCCTGCTCACCGACGGGCTGGAAAAGCTGCTGGGACCCCTGAAGGCCATCCGAGTCCCCGTCCATGAGCTGGCCATGATGATGTCCATCGCCCTGCGCTTTATCCCCACGCTGATCGAAGAGACCGACAAGATCATGTCCGCCCAGAAGGCCCGGGGGGCCGATTTCGACACGGGCAGCCTGATGCAGAAAGCCCGGGCCCTGGTGCCTTTGCTGGTGCCTCTGTTCATCTCCGCGTTCCGCCGGGCCGACGAGCTGGCGGTGGCCATGGAGTGCCGCTGCTATCACGGCGGCGAGGGACGCACCCGCCTGCGGGTGCTCCGCTTCCGGGGCGCCGACGTGGCCGTACTGGCCGGCAGCGCGGCTCTGTGCGTGCTGGTAGGCGTGCTGCGGCAGTTCGGGCTTTAGATCCTTGTTTGGGAGCTTGTGCAAACGCCAACCGGCGAGTCCTTGCTCCTCGGTGCGGCCACCCCCGCGCCGCCGCGCCGGGCGCCTGTTTGAATGCCCGCGGAAGGACGAATGGGCGTCGGTCTTGGAACCGGTTCCGGTTCCAAGCCTCGAACGATCCCCAGACCTCTAATTTTAGAAAAAATTAATGTGAGCTTAAACCGCTATGAGGAATATTGCGTTACGATTGATGTATGTAGGCACCGCCTACCACGGCTGGCAGGTCCAGAAAAACGCCGTCTCTGTGGAGGAGACGCTGGAAAAAGCTCTGGCACAGGTGGTGGGCCATCCGGTCAAATGCACCGGGGCAGGCCGCACCGACGCCGGCGTCCATGCCGAAACCTATATCGCCAACTTCCATACCAGCTCCCGCATCCCCTGCGACCGGCTGCCCCTGGCGGTGAATACCCGCCTGCCCGAGGATATCGTGGTGGTCCGGGCCGGCGAGGTAAGCAGCGCGTTCAACGCCATCGGCTCCTGCCTGAAAAAGGAGTACACTTACCGCATCTACAACTCCCGTATCCGCAACGCCTTTCTGGTGGACCGGGTATGGTTCTATCCCAAGCATCTGGACGAGTCCGTCATGGCCCGGGCAGCCGCCCACTTCGTGGGTACCCATGATTTCAAGGCCGTCCAGTCGGTGGGCACCGAGGTGCGCTCCACCGTGCGCACGGTACATTACTTTACCGTTGCGCGCAGGGGCGATCAGATCGACTGCCGGGTCTGTGCCGACGGCTTTCTCTATAACATGGTGCGGGCCATGGTGGGCACCTGCGTCTACGCCGCCGAGGGCAAATTCTCCCCCGATGACGTACCGGCCATCCTGTCCGGCCGCAACCGCACCGCCGCCGGACCCACAGTCCCTCCCGGCGGGTTATATATGACCCAATTGTGGTATGGCGAGGATGTGCCCTAACGGTTCGGCTGCGCCCCCCGCGCCAACCGGCGGATAATATGGGGCGAAATTGCGGCGCCGGCAGGACGCAGGGTGGCTCGGCCACATATTCCCCGATCAGGAGCATAAAATGGAAGAAATCAACGGGGGCCGTCCGGCCCCCAAACTGCAAAAACCAAATCTGCTGCGGCGGCTGCTGGCCTTTCTGCTGACGGCCGCTCTGGTCGTGGGCGCCGTGGCCCTGGTGGCCTGGCGCGACAGGATCAACCTGGATTCCATCCGGCGCTGGTTCTCTTACCGCAATCTGGAGCGCAGCGACAGCGGACAGGCGGAGACCTTTTCCTACGGCGGCAGCGCGTCCGACACCTTCGCCAACCTGGACGGAGACCTGCTGGTCTGCTCCCCTACTGGCTTTCAGCTCTATTCGGGCAGCGGCACCCTGTATGTGGACGAGACCGTACTGCTGGAACACCCGGTGGTAAGCGCCTGCGGCAAACGGGGCCTGGTCTACGACGCCGGGGGACAGGAGCTGTTCGTGCTCTCCGGCCGGGAGGTGGCCTTTACCCTCTCCCAGGAGACCGAGCGCTCCCTGATCTCCGCCTCGCTCAATCCGAACGGGTGGCTGGTCCTGGTCAGTCAGGAGCACGGGTATAAGGGCAGCGTTACGGTCTACGACGGAAGCTATGCCCCCGTCATGCGGCTTGACCTGTCCAGCCGCTTCGTCATGGACGCGGCCCTTTCCCCCGACAACAAGACCGTCGCCGTCCTGACCGTAGGTCTGGAGGAGGGCAGCTTTGACTGCCGGGTGGACCTGTACCGGCTGGACCATGACGCCGGCAGCGCCGCGCCCGACGCGTCCTGCTCCGTGGGCAACAACGCGCCCCTGGCCCTGCGCTGGACGGATGACGGCATCTGGCTGTTGGGCGAGAACGGCGTGTACCGGGTGGACGGCTCCGGCGCTTTGGGCGGCGGCTATACCTACAGCGGACGCTATCTGAAGGGCTTTTCGCTGGAGGGCGACGGCTTTGCCGCGCTTCTGCTGGGCAAGTACCGTGCGGGCAGCAATGCCGTGCTGACCATCGTGGACGGCGCGGGCGCGGTACAGGCCTCCTTGTCCATTGACGAGCAGGTGCTCTCTCTTTCCGCCGCCGGGCGGTATGTGGCGGTGCTCACGGCCGACCGGCTGGACCTGTATGACCAGCAGCTCGGCCTCTACGCCACGCTGGACGGCACCCAGGGGGCCCGCCGCGTGCTGATGCGCAGCGACGGTACCGCCATGCTCATCGGCAGCGGCGAAGCCCGGCTCTATGTTCCCTGATCCTACCACGCAGGAGGCATCTCATGGCAGCTTTTCTCCTTTTTGACCTGATCGTACTGGCCGTGCTGGTGATCTTCACCCTGCGGGGCGCCTGGCGCGGGCTGGTGCTCTCCCTGTGCTCTCTGCTGGCGGTGGTGGTGGCGTTCGCCGGGGCCAGCTTTCTGGCCCGCACCGTCTCTCCCATGGTGGCCCAGGCTCTGGAGCCGCGCTTCGCCGCCGCTATCGAGACCCGTCTGGAGGACGCGCTGGAACAGCGTGTGGCAGAGGGGGAGCAGGCCGTGCTCACCACCGAAGACGTCCCCCTGGAGGGTGTGCTGGACATCCTGCGCGATATGGGGCTCTACCAAAATCTGATCGGCGCGGTGGACCGTGCCGTGGAACAGGGCGTGGCGGAGATCGCCGCCAGCGCCGCGGCGGCGGTGGCCGCCGCCGTGGCCCAATCGGTCGCCTACCTGGTGCTCTTCCTGGCGGGATTTCTCCTCCTGCTGGCGGCATGGACTTTGGTGAGCCGCGCTCTGGATCTGGTCGCCCGGCTGCCGGGGCTGCATTTTCTCAACAAAACGCTGGGCGGCCTTTTCGGGCTGATCCAGGGGTGTATTCTTCTGTTCGTCGCGGCCTGGCTGATCCAGTTTTCCGGCCATCTGATCCCGGAAGAGACGGTGGAACAGACCCGCCTGCTTCGCTTTTTTATGGACACCAACCCCTTCGCTCTCTTGAGCGGACTGTAACGCCGCACCGGCGTGCAAAGGAAATTCAGGTGACTTATGACGATTCCAAACTTGCTCTCCCTGCTTCGCCTGGCCTTGGTGCCGGTATTTGCCCTGGTCTACTTCTCCTGCGCTCCCAACGCCCATCTCTGGTCCGCCGTTCTCTATCTGGCCGCGTTTGTCACGGATGTGGCCGACGGCTGGATCGCCCGGCGCTTCAGCCAGATCACCCGTCTGGGCCGCATTCTGGATCCGATGGCCGACAAGCTGATGACCTTCATCGTGATCCTCTGCCTTACTGCGGACGGAGTGATCCCTGTATGGGCGGTCGTGATCTTCTTCTGCAAGGAACTGGCCATGGCCATCGGCGGCTATCTCATGTATCGGGCGCGGGGGGACGTGATCTCCTCCAACTGGCTGGGCAAGAGCGCCACCGGCGTGTTCTTCGTGGTGTGCGCCGCTCTGGTCCTTTTCCCCGCTATTCCAAGGCCCTGGGCCGTGCGGATGATCTCCGCGGCCCTCGTCCTGACGGTAGCCGCCTTTTTCAGCTATCTGTACCAATTTGTCAAGGGATTGGAAAAAAGAAAATCCCACTGATTCATACGCAGTTCATAATTTCGGATTAGAATCATTTCTCAAAAGGAATGTTATCTCAGGAGCGTTCCGCTGCGATTCGGAAGCGCTCCGGAAGGAGTTGAAATAGATGCAACCCACACTTTGCTCCAGATGTCACAAAAACGTCGCCGTCATCTTCATTCAGAAGATGGAGGGCGGCACCACGAAGAGTGAAGGCCTCTGCCTGAAATGCGCCAAAGAAATGGGCATCAAGCCCGTGGAAGATATGATCCAGAAAATGGGTATCACCGACGAGGACCTGGAGGGCCTGACCAACGAGATGATGTCGGCCTTCGGCGGCGCCGAGGGCATGGAGGGCCTGATGGCCCAGGATGAGGACGGCGACGAGGACGACGAGGACGGCAAGACCGCTACCTTTCCCTTCCTGAATAAGCTGTTCGGCTCCGCCCAGAACCCCGGCCAGCCCCCTGAGCGTGAGGCTTCCCGCCCCGCCCGGGAGGAAAAGGAAAAGAACGGCAAGGGCGAAAAGCAGCCCAAACGCAAATTTTTGGAAAATTACTGCATCTCCCTGACGCAAAAGGCCGCCGACGGCAAGCTGGACCGCATCGTGGGCCGGGATGAGGAGATCCAGCGCACCATTCAGATCCTGAACCGCCGCCAGAAGAACAATCCCTGCCTCATCGGCGAGCCCGGCGTGGGCAAGACCGCCATTGCGGAAGGTCTGGCGCAGAAGATTTATGAGCGGGACGTACCCTACAAGCTGCTGGATAAGGAGGTCTACCTGCTGGATCTGACCGCCCTGGTGGCGGGCACCCAGTTCCGGGGCCAGTTTGAAAGCCGCATGAAGGGGCTCATCGAGGAGATCCGCAAGCTGGGCAATATCATTCTGGTCATCGACGAGGTCCACAACATCGTGGGCGCCGGAGATGCCGAGGGAAGCATGAACGCGGCCAATATCCTCAAGCCCGCTCTGAGCCGCGGAGAGATCCAGGTCATCGGCGCCACCACCCTTACGGAGTACCGCAAGTACATCGAAAAGGACTCCGCCCTGGAGCGGCGCTTCCAGCCCGTCATCGTGGAGGAGCCCTCCATTGAGGATTCCGTCAAGATCATCCAGGGCATCGCCCCCTACTATGAGCACTATCATTTCGTGTACATCTCCCCGGAGATGTGCCGCCTGGCCGTGACCATGAGCGAGCGGTATATCACCGACCGCTTCCTGCCCGACAAGGCCATCGACCTGATCGACGAGGCCTGCTCCGACGTGAACCTGCACAATAAGGGCCTGGCCCGCAGCGTGGAGGTCAAAAAGGAGCTGGAATCCCTCTCCAAAGAGCGCGAAGACCTGATGAGCGAGGCCAACCAGCGGGACTACAAGCGCCAGACCGCCCTGAAGAGCAACGAGCAGCGCCAGGCGGAGATCCGCCGGGAGCTGGCCAAGCTCAACGCCGAGCACGATTCCCTCACGGGAAACCCCGCCACGCAGGAGGCCCTGCGCTCCAACGAGCACCGGCAGGCCAGCTACCAGCGGGAGCTGGCCAACCTGAACCGGGAGCGGGAGACCCTGCTCTCCGATGAGGGGGCCGGCCACGACTACGAGCGCCTGGCCGCCATCAAGAGCCGGGAGATCCAGCTCCAGGAGGAGCTGGGCCGTCTGGACGCCCAGAGCGCGCCTCCCCTGACGGTGGAGCACCTGGCCCGGGTCATCGAGCTGTGGACCAAGATTCCCGCCAGTCAGATCCAGGAGGCGGAGTACGAGCGTCTGGCCCAGCTGGAGGAGCGTCTCAAGGAACACCTGATCGGCCAGGACGACGCCGTCCACGCCGTGGCCAACGCCGTGCGGCGGGGCCGGGTGGGCATCGCCTCCAAACGCAAGCCCGTTTCCTTCATCTTTGTGGGCTCCACCGGCGTGGGCAAGACCGAACTGGTCAAGCGGCTTGCTCAGGATCTGTTCCACTCCCCCGAATCGCTGATCCGGCTGGACATGTCCGAGTTCATGGAGAAGTTCAGCGTCTCCCGCATCATCGGCTCCCCTCCGGGCTACGTAGGCTACGATGAGGCCGGCCAGCTGACCGAGAAGGTGCGGCGCAAGCCCTACTGCGTCATCCTCTTCGACGAGATCGAGAAGGCCCATCCGGATGTGCTGAACATCCTGCTTCAGATCCTGGATGACGGTCACATTACCGACGCCCAGGGCCGCAATGTGAACTTCGAGAACACCGTCATCGTCATGACCTCCAATGCGGGCAGCAGCTCCAATGCCTCCGGCAGCGTGGGCTTCGGCCGCACTGCGGGCGAGCAGGGCCGTGAGCGGGCCATGAAGGCGCTGGAGAGTTTCCTGCGGCCGGAATTCATCAACCGGGTCGATGAGATCGTTTACTTCAACCGTCTCAGCGAGGACAACTTTAAAGCCATCGCTTCCATCATGCTGGACGAGCTGAAAACCACCCTGGCGGAAAAGGGTATTACCTTCACCTGGGACGACGTTCTGCTGGACTACTTGGTCAAAAAGTCCTATTCCCAGACCTACGGCGCCCGTAACCTGCGCCGTCAGATCCAGAAGGACCTGGAGGATGCGATTGCCACCAAGCTGATCGAGAGCTACAAGGCCCCCATCCACAGTCTCCACGCCACCGCCGATGGCGCGCATGCCTTGGTGGAGGCTCAGTAATCAGCTTCAAAATGCGAGGCGCTCCGCCCTGCGGAGCGCCTCGCATCTGCTGTGACCGGGTCAAAAAAGCCGTGCCCCGTGCTGTATGCACGGGGCACGGCTTTTTCAAGCGCTTCAGTCCTCTTCTTCGCCCTTCTTGCGGCCGATCATGATGATCAGGCCAGCGGCGGACAGGGAGGCCGCCAGGGCCAGCAGGCCCAGGGTCGCGGTGGGATCCACCGCGCCGGCAACTGCGCCGGTCTGCGGCAGGTCGCCCAGCGGGGGCTCCTCTTCGGGGATCTCCACCTCTTCCGCAGGAGGCTCAGGCGTGGGCACCGGCTCCACAGGAGCGGGCTCCAGCGGTGTGGGCTCCTCGGGGATATCCGTCTCCACCGGCTCCGGAGTGGGGGTGACGCTGGGCTTCGGAGTGGGCTTCGGGGTGGGCTTCGGAGTCGGATGCACAGGCGGATCGTAGGGGGTAGGCGTCGGAGTGGGCACGACCTTTTCGTCGTGCAGCTCGTAGACCAGCGTGAGCACATAGATGGTGTCCGGCTCTTCCAGCTTTACGCCATCCTGCGGCTGGCTCTTCTGGCTCTGGTACACATAGGTGCTCCGGCCGTCCGTGCTCTTGTAGCTGTTCGGATTCAGGTCGCTCAATTTGATCTCCTGATCCTTGCTGCCCTCGACGGTGTCTCCGGTCACCTTCAGGGTGTCCGCCGTGATCAGGGTTCCGTTCTCATCGTAGTGGTAGTACTCCCGGTCCACGCGGTAGAGATACTGATCACTGGCGCGGTAGGTGTTGGTGATGGTCAGGCCGTCCGCCGCGCTGCCGCCGTAGGTGACCTCGTAGTAGTCGCCGCCGAACTTCACCATGTTCATGGCGATGGAGG
Organism: Flavonifractor sp. DFI.6.63; assembly: GCF_024462255.1. Taxonomy (NCBI): domain Bacteria; kingdom Bacillati; phylum Bacillota; class Clostridia; order Eubacteriales; family Oscillospiraceae; genus Flavonifractor; species Flavonifractor sp. DFI.6.63. Next base: position 74,839 of record NZ_JANGBE010000014.1, read on the forward strand.
AGCCGCCTTCGTTATCGCCGCCCAGGTCGGGGGTCATAATGGACTGCGCGCCCCACTCCTGAACGGTATACCGGATCTCATGGCCGTCGCTGGAGAGCGCATACTTGGGCAGATTCGTCCAGGTATAGCTCCAGGTACCTTCTTCACCGGCCGTGAGCGTGACCGGGTTCGTCACGCCCTCCATTGCCACCCAGTTCTCATCGCCGTACAGATATACGGTGACCGACTCGGGCAGGACGATCCCCTCGGGGGCATTCCAGATCTTGGTGACCGTCAGTTCTGCGATGTACTCCTGTTCGATGGTATTGAGGAAGACGTTTCCGGCCCCCTCCGTCACCGTATACACATGGCCGTTGGAGGCATGGACCTTGCCGTCCGCGCCGACGACCTCTTTCACCACGTAGGTGTACTCGTTGCGGCCGTCATCATACTTGGGCAGCTGAGCGCCGTCGGCGTCGGTGGTAATGGTCTTGGCCCAAGCCGTTCCGTCCTCGTTCCGATCGGCGTCGGTGAGGGTGATCTCCAGGCTGAATCCGTCGTCCTGCGTCGTGCCGACCCAGCGGGTCAGGGTAAACTTGGCCTCGGCTGCGGCGGGGCCCTTCCACATCTTGGTCACCGTGACCTCGACATGATCCTGCTGCAGGGTGTTGGTCACAGAATAGCCATTGATGACCACGTCGTAAGTGCTGCCGCCCCAGGTAACCGTGGTCTTCCCGGTGGCTGCATCCGTCACCGCGCCGCTCTCCTGGATGGTATAGGCAAATTCATGGCCGTCCATCGCAGAGTAGGCGGGAAGGTCCTCATACAGATAGGTAAAGGTGCCGTCGTCGTTCGCCGTCACCGTGGGCGCAGCAGGCGCGTCCACGCCGGTCAGCTCCGTGCCGTCCCGCAGGATGAGGAAGGAAGCGTCCGCACCGGTATGGGCGGCAGCGCCGTCCACCCAGGTCTTGGTGATTCTGATATCCTTGGTACCGGCGTTAAAGGTGTTGACGAAGCGGATGACGCCGTCTTCACCGGTGGTGCTGGCAGGCGTATAACGAGCCGCCAGAGCGGTCTCCTCCATGGTCTCCACGATGGTATAGATGTTCTTCGTGCAGGTGTTGCCGTTGAAGGTGTACTGGTCCAAATCCTCAAAGGTCAGGCTGCCGATGCCCGTAGTCTCATCATACACCATGGCCTTGGTCTGGTTTGTGGCCACACCGTCCTTCCAGAGGGTGAAGGTCAGCGCGGGCCGGTAAGCGGGATCCCCGCCGCTCCATTCCTTGGTGGCGGAAACGCTCACCTTGCTCTGCCCCACCGTGTTGACCACGTTCCAGGCATAACCGGCCTGCACATTGCCGGAGGAGCTGTAGGTAACCGTATAGGTCTCGCCATCGGCGCCGTAGGGCTTGAATTCGGCCCCGTTCTCCAGCGCTTCGCCGCCCAGCAGCTCCCGGACGGTATAATTGATGCGCTTGCCGTCGTCATAAGCAGGCACCGAGATCGTAGTGGTCCAGACCGGCTCCCCTTCGTTTGTAACCGGGAGGTACACGGTCCGCGGCGCTACGTTGTCGCTGTTGGCAGCGCTGACCGTAAAGGCAACGGTATCATGGCTGCTGCGGGCGTCCACCCAGGTCTTGGAGATGGTCAGGCTGGCGGTATCGCCTTCCAGAATATTGGTGATATCGTAATCACCCACGTTCTTGGCCTCACCCTTCCCGTAGCTGGCGGTATAATTGGGAACCGCATCTTCGCGCACGGTATAGGTGATCTTCGCACCGGTTTCATCGTACTTGGGCAGATCCTCCCACTTGTAGTGGGTCTCCTCGGCCCAGGCCCAGGTGCCCGCCGTGGCGACGATGCCGCCGGCCGGTCCTCCCTCGCCCTCGGGTGCGCCGTCCAGCAGTTCCAGTCCGTCCAGGCCCGCGACGCCGATGAAGCGGGCCGCCGCCAGTGCGCCGGACAGGACCGCATCGCCGCCGTCGGCAGTGGGCTCCGCGGTGGGCTCGACTGTGGGCTCGATCGTGGGCTCGACTGTGGGCTCGACTGTGGGCTCGATCGTGGGCTCGACTGTAGGTTCGGTGCTGGGCGTTTCGGTGCTTTCCGGCGTTGCGTCGTTCAGCTCCACGCTCTGGTTACGGTCGGCGGTCAGGACCCTCGCCTGCCCCTCGACTTCCACTTCGTTTGCATAGAGCCGGACGGTAATGGACCCGGGCCGGGTGTCGTTGGTGTTGCCCTCGTCGTCCCAGCGCTTGTCACCCTCGATGGTCAAACTGCCCTTGAGGGTGTTGGTGATGGTCACGCTGCCATCCTGGTTGTTTTTATAGCCGACCTCGAACCAGTCGCCGTCATCCAGGGTGATCTTGCCGTTGCTCTCGCCCCGCTCCTTGACGGTGTATTCAATGGCCTCGCCGTCGGCGTCGGCAGTCGGAATCGCGTAGGTCTGCGCGTCTTCGCCCGTTCCGACCGTAATCTCGGTACCCTTCAGGGCATACACGGGCAGGCCGGTGAAAGAGAACGCCGGGCTGCTCTCCGTGACCTCAGCGGTGATGCCGGTGGCCTTACCGTTGGCATACAGCTCGATCGTGGCGGTCTTGTCCGCGCTGTCCAGCGCCGCGGCCACCCAGACCTTGGTACCGGCGATCGAGGCATTCTTGGGGTCGGTGATGGTATTGGTCAGCTTCCCGGTCGCCTGGTCACAATGGATCGTATAGGTGTGACCGTTGAATGTCACGGTGCCGTTGACAGGCTTGTTATCTGCGCCCAGCTCCGCCACGGTATAGTGGACCTCATTGCCGGAATTGTCATACGTGGGAACGCGGAAGGTATGGGACCAGCCGGGAGCGCTCAGTTCGGCAGAATCCACGATGGTGCTGCCGCGCATCACCGCGACGGTAACGCGGCTCCGGTCGGCGGCGGGGCCCTCCCATTCCTTCGTGACGGTGATCTCCTTCTCTGCGTCTTTGACATTGGTGATGATATTGCCCGCTGTGGAGGCCAGCTGGACGGCCGGTGTGACGATACGGTAGCCAGTCACCGCCTGCTCCACGGCCACATAAGCGATATCATTGCCATCCTCGTCCTTGGTAGGCAGTTGTATGGTGGTATCGCTCCAGCCGTTCCCTTGGGTCAGCTCCAGCGTATCCACAGGCGCTTTCGCCGCGTCGTAGATCGGCGTTCCGTCCTGGGTGGCGCCGGTCATCACATAAATGTCAACGGAAACCGTCGTGCCGTCCGTGGGCGCGCTGCCGGCGGGCAGCCAGCTCTTGGTGACGGTGAAGCTCTTCTTCTGCGGATCGCGGGTGTTCCGAACGATATGGGGGGCATTCGCGGTGATCTCCGTGCTGCCCACATAGACCTTGCCCCACTTCACCGTAATCGCCGTCTGAGCGTCGCTGCCGGTGGGGGTGACAAACCCTGCGGGCGCATTCTTCTCGGTCAGGGTATAGCTGTGCTCCTCACCGGAGGGGATCCCCGCAAACAGGTGGTTCCCATTGCCGGCGCCGGTGTCCGCGATGGTCTTCGCGCCGGTCAGCGTAAAGGTCGCGCCGGGCAGAAGATTGCCCTTGCTGTCCTGCTTCTGGAGGTACAGATCTGCATACAGGCCCTTGACCTTGGGGACCTTGAAGTACAGAACCGGCAGATCCTCCGAATCTGCAATCAGATTCCCCTGCTCGTCGACAGGGTTGCCCTCACGGTCCGTGAGATAATACGTCAGGTAAGTCGCACCATTGGTCAGGCCATACCTGATCTGCGCCTGCCCCGGTGTTATCCAGCTGCACACGATAGGTCAGGGAATAGACAAAGTCATATTCCTCACTATCCTTGATCTTGTCATAGTCGACCCTTGTGCTTGTTCCATGCTTATAGACCGTCGGGATATCATTGCGGAGCGTCCAAATCAGGGTCTCGCTGTTCGTACCCTGACCGGTCACCCGGTAATTTGCCTCTCCGGCCTGCTTGCTGACAAAGCTGATGTTTGCCCCCATGGGATCCGTTACTTCCCATGCTTCGGCGGAAATTTTGATGAGCGTCAGGTAGATATCAAAGCTCTCAACCAGCTCATCGGCATTGGCGGCCAGCTGGCACTGATTGGACATCGCATTGAACCACAGATAACCTGTCGCCGTCTGGTCGACGCCCACATAGGCGGAGAGAAGCTTCGTCCCCGTCTGGCGGATGTTGTACACCCATTTTTCCGCATTCAGGTAGGAGTTATAGTCGGCATTCCACCCATCTCCGTTGTAGTTCGTGTAGCGCACAAAACCACTGTCAACTTGAGGCGCAGCACCTGCTACGTTAGGCTCACCGTCGCCCAGCAAAAGCACGAAAGACATCGCCCGGCTCAGCTTATCGTTGTTCGCCTGTTCCCGGAACAGGCTGTCCAGCGCGCCGTCCGCAAGGCCCAGCGGGTCCGCCACATTGGTCCCGTCGCCCCATGAGGGCGGGTTGACGCCATTGATGGCGTCAACCACGCTGTTGTGATACTGGCCATCCGCCCCCAGCGTCCAGTCCAAAGCCGCCACGTCGATCCAGACCGAAGCAGAAGCGGCGTTCAGGTCGATCAATTCCGCCGTTCCGCTGAACTTGGTCAGCGACATATACCGATGGGCGATCACGTTCCCATTTTCATCTTTGGCAGACGCGGCGTACTCGGCTGCAAAGGCAATGGCCGCCTCCTTCGCGGCATCCATGCGGGACTGATACTCGCAGGGATCATAGTGACTCGATTTCTTATGGCCACATGTACACCGACTGCTATCACCGGTACTAGGCGTAAAACCGGTACACACCTTGCACTTACTACACCCGGCGCTCTGTACGGAGTGATCGCGATGGTTCTCGCTCTCCCCGCAGTTCACGCAATCGTACATCGAGGTAGACTTGTCGATGACCAGCGCCACCGCCGCATCCGGCATGGAGGGGGAGCGCTCCACCTTCTGTGTAGTCGTCACGTTCAGGGTGATATCAAACTGATTTTCGGTCCCGGTGCCCTGAATGACCTTGGAGATCGTAACTTCCGGGTCCGTGGCTTTGTTGGTGGTTACTGCATTGATTGGGTTCGCGTCCTGCGCAAATGTTCCCGTACCTTCATTATAGGTGTAGTACACGGGGACATTTCCGCCCTCGATCTGCTGATTGCTGCTCTCCGCCGCCGCCGCCGTGATGGGCAGCATGCCCAGCAGCAGCACGGCTGTCAGCAGCAGGGACAGGGTCCGTTTCATTCTCTTTGCCATCTTGTTTCAATTCCTCCTTAAAATAAGAGAAGTGGAACAGTGGCAGCCGGACCGGCGTGGCGGTCGCCCGCTGTAGCCTCCTGGCTTTGCGTCCCGCCCTTTCGGACGGTTTGCCTTTGCACGGTGTTCATGGGGCCGCTTGGTGTGCTCAGTCTTGCTCCGTTTGGTCACTCCCTCCTGTTGCTACCTGCTCCAGCAGGGCGCTGTCGATGAGGCGAATCAGCTCCAAAGCGCTCCGGAAGGGCTGTGTCTTTTGTCCATCCGTCCAGGTCACGGTTCCCTGCCATGTGGCATTCTGCGTATTCAGGATCTGTACCACAAAGGTCTCCCGTTTTCCCGCCGCCTGTTTCATAGGTAGCCATCACCTCCCGTCCTGCCTGCTGCGCAGGTCTTATGGTATCTACTGTGCTTCTTACTATAAAGTCCAGCAGATACATTTCGGTTACATTTTAAAAATTCGCCGTCACTTTTTCTTTTTTCTTGTTGGCGCTGCCCTGCATCGGCGCGGCGCCGGCCGCTGCCGCCGCGTCCGGCCAGGCCCGCCCGCAGAATGGCATGCGCCAAACAGCGCAAAATCAGGCTGCCCGGCAAAGCCGGGCAGCCTCCGCTTGTCGGAAAAGG
>NZ_JANGBE010000140.1:0-280 GCF_024462255.1 Flavonifractor sp. DFI.6.63
GGTCGTTTGGACCGCCCTAAACTGGCGAATTTCTAAACGAGAGGATAATTCCCTCCAGTGTGACAAGCTGGTGTCCTCTCTGGGAGATTGTATTTCCCGCACTTGGGATGCCTGCGTAAATCGGCTGCTCACCCGAGGTCTGCTGGTATCTGGCTGCGGTGAAACGGAATACGATGCCCTGTATGATTTGTTGAGTTCTCTCGGCATTATTCCAGCCAGCGGATCTATGCTGATGAGGAGCATCTCATTTGTCAAACTGGTGGCAGGCCGCCGAGTCCCT
>NZ_JANGBE010000141.1:0-280 GCF_024462255.1 Flavonifractor sp. DFI.6.63
CGGACCACCGGCTGGTGGTCCGCCACGCCGATGGGCGTACAGGTCGTCAGGGTGACGCAGGCGTAGCCCTGATTGTAGATGGGGCCCCAGTTGCTGGGCTCGATGACCGCGGTGCATTCCCAAAGGTACTGGTAGATCTGCTCACTGTCCTGGAGGTAGAGGTAGTCTCCCTCGGTCAGGGTATTGATGACCACCCGGCTCTTCTTCTCCGGCCCGGCAATGACCTTGATCACCGCCTCGTGCAGATCCTGCATGCGGATAAACCGCTCCTGACGCCGGG
>NZ_JANGBE010000142.1:0-279 GCF_024462255.1 Flavonifractor sp. DFI.6.63
GAAGCTGGACGATCTTTCTACCGGTGCGCGTTCCGAAAATATTCAACACACCCTGTATAAAGGCATGATGCTACCACTGGCCGTGCTGGCGGGCTTAACCGTGCTGGTTCGTCGCAACACCAAAAACGACCATCACGACGGAGGAGACGATCATGAGTCATGATCCACAACCGCTGGGCGGCAAAATCATCAGTAAACCGGTCATGATTTTTGGACCGTTAATCGTCATCTGTATGCTCCTGATTGTGAAGCGTCTGGTGTTCGGTCTGGGCTCTGTCT
>NZ_JANGBE010000143.1:0-279 GCF_024462255.1 Flavonifractor sp. DFI.6.63
CTGAGCCGCGCGCTCAATGGAGAGATCGGCGACGACAACGATCCGGCCGCCGCCTATATGGACGTGGCGGTGCCGCTGGAACGCGGGGGGGCCGGCTATATCATCTATGTGCGGGATGACCGCACGACCGTGCAGGCCCTGAACAGCGAGCTGATTACCCTGATCGTGGAGGCGCTGGTCTTCGGGCTGGTGATCTCCGTGCTGCTCTCGTTCCTGCTGTCCACGACGCTGATCACCCCCATCGAGCGGCTGACCGAAGGCGCCGAGCGGGTGGCGGAC
>NZ_JANGBE010000144.1:0-279 GCF_024462255.1 Flavonifractor sp. DFI.6.63
TCCCGCTTCGTAAATTTCGTCTAAGTTAGAAATATATCCAGCATTTTTGCCACTCGATACAATTTGATTTTTTAAATCATTATAGTCAGTTTTAAGTTGTTCGGATGTCAACTTAGGAATCCTTGTTTCAAATGCTTTAATTTTAAGGTCATAGTACTTGTTCTGGGCAGATATATAATTCTGTATGCCCTTTGCACCTATCCTACTTGATTCAGCTGGAGCCTGGTTGTAATCGAAATACTCACCAACCTTCAACATATAGTAGCCAGCATTTCTTAC
>NZ_JANGBE010000145.1:0-279 GCF_024462255.1 Flavonifractor sp. DFI.6.63
GCATCGGTGTGGAAGAGTACGCCCGCTTCCCGGGCGATCGCCCCGATCTCCGCGATTGGCTCGATGGTGCCGATCACGTTGTTGGCGGTCATAATGGAGATGAGGATCGTATCCGGGCGGAGGGCCGCCATCACGGCGGCGGGGTCCACCCGTCCCTGGCCGTCCACCGGCAGATAGGTGACCTCAAAGCCCTGCTTCTCCAGATAGCGGGCGGTATGGTGGATCGCGTGGTGCTCGATGGCGGAGGTAATGATGTGCCTCCCCTTGTCCTTCTTCTGC
>NZ_JANGBE010000146.1:0-279 GCF_024462255.1 Flavonifractor sp. DFI.6.63
CAATCGAAGTAGGTAAAGACGGTACAGTAACTGTAAAAGACAAAGATGGCAAAGAACTTGGAAAATTAACTCCAGATAAGACAGTTAAGAAAGCTGATGAAGCAGCAGTAGTAGCTCCAGCAGAACCAGTTAAAGTAGCTGACCCATCTAACCTAACAGAACCTGAAAAGAAAGCTGTTGAAGATGCAGTTAAGAAAGCAAATCCAAACTTACCAGAAGGTGCAACAATCGAAGTAGGTAAAGACGGTACAGTAACTGTAAAAGACAAAGATGGCAAAG
>NZ_JANGBE010000147.1:0-257 GCF_024462255.1 Flavonifractor sp. DFI.6.63
AGATCTACCGGGACATCGCCCGGCAGGTGCCCGCCACCTGGATGGACAAGTGGAACGCATGGCGCTATCTGGCCATGCTGGGAAACCCGCGCACCCACGTGCGCAACATCGTGGGCAACGCCGCCTTCGTTCCGGTGCGCATGGTCAAAAATGCAATCGGCACTGCGCTTGAATCTGGCGTGGACTATCTCTCCCCCAACGGGATCCAGCGCACCAAGGCGGCGCTGAACCCGGCCAGCGCGGAAGACCGGGCGCTG
>NZ_JANGBE010000148.1:0-256 GCF_024462255.1 Flavonifractor sp. DFI.6.63
CCAGGAACGCGGGGGAGTTGATGAACAGGCTGGTGTGCAGCCAGTTCATGGAGCCGCAGTCATAGGAGCCCATCTCGGGGCGCAGCTGCTCCAGGTGGATCTGGCGCGTCTCGTCGGTGGCGTTCAGGTCGCCGGAGGTGGTCATGTTCAGGATGACGTCGCAGTCGGGGTGGTTGGCGCGGAGCAGCTCCACCGTCTTGGCAAAGCGGTCCTTGTCCATGGTGCCCTTGCCCTCGTCGTCGCGCATGTGCAGGTG
>NZ_JANGBE010000149.1:0-256 GCF_024462255.1 Flavonifractor sp. DFI.6.63
GTGGAAGGATCCCGGCTTCCAGCTTGCGTTCTTTTCTCCGCTCCCGCTCAAGCAGCCTTTTCACCACCTGCTTATTCTGGAAGCCATAGTATCCCGCAACTTCCCGCTGCGTTTTTCCCTCTGCCGGAATAGGGCTTGTTTGAAAAATAAAAGTTGCACAACAAACCAAGTTATGCGAAGCTAAGGGCATGAAACGATATGAATTAACAAAAAAACAATGGGAACGAATCAAGCCGCTGCTGCCACGGGAAGAAAC
>NZ_JANGBE010000015.1:0-79870 GCF_024462255.1 Flavonifractor sp. DFI.6.63
TATGAAAGCAATCGTTTGTGTCAAGCAGGTCCCGGATACCTCGGGGGTGGTGGCGGTAAAGGAAGACGGCACCATGGACCGTGCGGCAATGGCGACCATTACCAACCATGACGATCTGGCCGCGGTAGAGGCGGCGCTGCGGATCAAGGACGCCACGGGCTGCAAGGTGGTTGTGGTGTCCATGGGACCTCCTCCGGCGGAAGGGATGCTGCGTGAGCTGCTGGCGATGGGGTGCGACGAGGCGGTGCTGGTCTCCGCGCGAGAGTTCGGGGGCAGCGATACCTACGCGACCTCCCAGATCCTGGCGGCGGCGATCAAGAAGATCGGGGTGGAAGAGGACGACGTCATCTTCTGCGGCCGGCAGGCGATCGACGGGGACACGGCGCAGGTCGGCCCCCAGATCGCGGAAAAGCTGCATGTGCCGCAGGTGTCCTACGTGGCGGAGATCACGGTGGAAGGCAAGTCGGTGACGGTAAAGCGGCTGCTGGAGGACGGGTACATGACCATCAAGGTGGCCACGCCGTGCCTGCTGACGTGCGTGAAGGAGCTGAACCCGGCCCGTTATATGAGCGTGGGCGGGATCATGGAGTGCTATCAGAAGCCGCTGGAGGTCTACAACTACGAGACGCTGAAGGACGATCCGCTGATCGACGTGGACACCATCGGCCTGAAGGGCTCTCCGACCAATGTGTATAAGTCCTTCTCTCCCCCGGTGAAAGGCGCCGGCATGATGCTCGAAGGGGCCGACAAGGCCGCCGTCGACAAGCTGGTGGGCCTGCTGGACGAGAAGCACATCATCTAAGAGAGAGGAGAGACAGGAAATGGCTGAATTCAATAGCAAGGACACCGGGGCGTTCAAGGGCGTATGGGTATTCTGTGAGCAGCGCGAGGGCGTGATCATGAGCACGAGCTACCAGCTGCTGAGCGAGGGGCGGAAGCTGGCCAACGACCTCGGCGTGGAGCTGGCTGGGGTTGTGCTGGGGCACAACGTGAAGGAGGAGTACCTGAAGGCGCTGGGCGGGTACGGCGCGGACAAGGTGTACTACTGCGACCACGAGCTGCTGAACGTCTATACGACGGACGCGTACACCAAGGTCATCTGCGACCTGGTGGAAGAGAAGAAGCCGGAGATCTTCCTGATCGGCGCCACCAACATCGGCCGTGACCTAGGCCCGCGGTGCGCGGCCCGGCTGCACACGGGCCTGACGGCCGACTGCACGCACCTGGATGTGGACGTGGCCAAGTACAAGGAGTTTTTGAAGACCACCTCCACCATCGACGTGGACAACACGGTGTTCGAGGAGAACACCAACCTGAAGATGACCCGTCCGGCCTTCGGCGGACACCTGATGGCCACCATCATCTGCCCGCGGTTCCGTCCGCAGATGTCCACGGTGCGTCCCGGCGTGATGCAGACGCAGGCGTACGACGAGGCGGGCGCCGCCAGGACGGTGGTGGAGAAGGTGGCCGTGCAGCTGTCCAGGGAGGATATCCATGTGGACGTGCTGGAGGTCAAGAAGGCGGCCAAGAAGCTGGTGGACCTGATCGGAGCGGACGTAGTGGTGTCTGTGGGACGCGGCATCAGCAAGGACGTGGAGAAGGGCCTGGCGCTGGCGGAGGAGCTGGCAGGGGTGCTGGGCGGCGTCGTGGGCGCGTCCCGCGCCTGCGTGGACGCGGGCTGGATCAGCGCGGACCATCAGGTGGGGCAGACGGGCAAGACGGTACATCCCCGCATCTACGTGGCGCTGGGTATTTCGGGCGCCATCCAGCACAAAGCGGGCATGCAGGACTCCGAGTGCATCATCGCGGTGAACAAGAACGAGTCCGCTCCCATCTTCGAAGTGGCCTCCTACGGCATTGTCGGCGACCTCTATAAGGTCGCGCCCATGCTCATCGAAGCCATCCGCACCCTCAAGGCAAGCAAGTAAAAACGATAGTTATCCTGTGAGAAACCACCATTTGGGTATGCATGTGCTGCTTCACCTAAATGGTGGTTTCTCAATGTTTTGACCCGACCGGCGGCATTGGTTTTAGGGGGAAATGCCACAGAGTCCTCTTTCCGGAAGCCTTAAGAACCTTGGGGGTGTCCTTGGCGCTGGGCGGTAGCTTGGCAGTGGATCGGCCTATCTATACGCCATGAGGAGGGGAACAAGAAGTGGTATAAGGTTTAGAGAAGCACCATATTTGTTCGCATCCCAAGAGGACCGGACTTTTCGGCTGGAATACTTTCCGATTGTATGACGGTAAGGACGCATTCAGGCCGCAAAGAGAAATCAAAAGGGAAAGCGGGCGGGAGGCCCCCATATCCATTATCGGTTTGGCAAGCGAATCTATCTGATTTTAGGGGCACGCAACCGATAGTTGCGGACGCTGAAACGTAAAATGGGTGGCGCGGCGGGCGGAAATCTGGTAAACTGAACGCACAAGCACAGAGAAGGAGCGTTGGCGAATGAATCTAGAGATTGCAAACCGGCTGGTGGCGCTGCGGCGGGAGCGGGGGTTATCCCAGGAGGACCTGGCGGCCCGGCTGGGGGTGAGCCGCCAGGCGATTTCCAAGTGGGAACGGGCGGAGTCCTCTCCCGATACGGATAATCTGATCGCCCTGGCCCGGCTCTACGGCATTTCTCTGGACGAGCTGCTGCTGCAGCCGGCTCAGGGGGGCGACCGCTGCGAAAGCCAGTACGCCTATGCATCTCAGACGGGACCGGCCGCGGCGGAGGAGGCGGAGGACGAGCAGGCAGAGGTCTTTGCCGCCGCGCGGGAATGGGACGAAGCGGAGCGGGCCTGGGAAAAGCAGCAGAAAAAGGTGTTTGAAAAAAAGAAGCAAGCGCTTTTGTGGCTGCTGACCCTGGTGCTGATGGTAGCTTTGCCTGCCGCCAGCGCGGTATTGGGACTGGGTGACGTATATCCGATCATTGTGGTCATTGTTTTCCTGATCACAGGGTTTCTGCTGGATAATTGGCACCCGGGCTGGATGCTTTTTCTGAGCATCCCCCTCTATTATGCCATCAGTGAACGGATCTTGGGTATATTCTGGTGATCAGACGGCGCGTCCGGGGTTGGACGCGCCGCTTTTTTCTGCTATAATGCGGAAGGAACCGCGGAACCGCCCGGCGCCCGTTGATGGGCTCCGTGCTTCCGGAAGATCACAACGCAGGGAGGGATACCATGTCCCATACCATTTTTCTTGTGGAGGACGACCCCGCGCTGCGGGGGGAGCTGGCCGCGCTGCTGGAGCGGTACGGCTATGTCTGCGCCTCCACCGACGATTACGAGGATGTGGCCGGACAGATCTTGTACAGCGGGGCCCACCTGGCCCTGCTGGATCTGAATCTGCCCCGGTATGACGGCTATCACATCTGCCGGGAGCTGCGGCGGCAGTCCCAGCTGCCCATCCTTGTGGTCACCAGCCGTTCCACCGAGCTGGACGAACTGATGAGCATGAACCTGGGAGCCGACGATTTTCTGACCAAGCCCTATCACACACAGATCCTTCTGGCCCGCATCGGCCGGCTGCTGCAGCGGGCCTATCCCGCCCAGGGCGGAGCGGTGCTGTCGGAACGGGGCCTGACCCTGGACCTGAGCCGGAGCACGGTCCTGCTGGACGGGCGGGAGGCCGAGCTGACCCGCAACGAGGCGCGCATTCTCCAGCTTATGCTGAAAAACCCGGAGCGCATCGTCTCCCGTGAGGAGCTGATGCACGCGCTTTGGCAGTCGGACGCCTTTGTGGACGACAACACCCTCACCGTCAATGTCGCACGCCTGCGGCGAAAGCTGGAGGGCCTGGGAGCGGAGGGGTTTCTTACCGCCCGCCGGGGACAGGGGTATCAGCTGTGACGGCGGGCTGGTTCTGGCGGGACAAGGCGCCTTATCTGGCGGGACTGGGCTTTTCCGTGCTGCTCTCGGCGGTGCTGCTTTGGGTCTTGTCGGTCCATCCGGGGGCCATCGCCCTGCTGTGTCTGGTCTTTCTGCTGGGCGGACTGCTGCCCCTGACCGCGGAATACATCCGCAAAAAGACATTCTACGACGAAGCCATGGGCATGCTGGACGCGCTGGAGCGCAAGTACCTGTTCTCCGAGCTGCTGGAACAGCCCTCTTTCCCGGAGGGGGTCTTGTTCTGCCGGGCCATGGAGGAGACCAACAAGGCCATGAACGACGCCCTGGCCGCCGCCAGGAGGGACATGGCGGACTACCGGGAATACATCGAAACCTGGGTCCATGAGGTCAAAACGCCCATCGCCTCGGCCCGGCTGACCCTGGAGAACCTGCCGGGTCCACCGCTTCAGGGGCTGGAGGAGGCCCTGTTTCAAATCGAGGGTTATGTGGAGCAGGCGCTGTTCTACGCCCGGAGCGGCGCGGTGGAGCGGGATTATGTGGTGCGCCCCATGGCCCTGCGCCAAGCGGCCTCCGACGCGGTGAAGAAGTACGCCCGGCCGCTCATCGCCGCGGGGTTCTCCGTGGAGCTGGAGGGATTGGACGCCGTGGCCTACGCCGACGGAAAGTGGGTGGAATTTATCCTGGGCCAGCTCATTTCCAACGCCATCAAATATCGGGGCGAGCACCCCCGGCTCGTCTTTACGCAGAGCCGGGCGGAGCAGTCGGTGGCGCTGAACGTGGCGGACAACGGGGTGGGGATTCCGCAGGCCGATCTGCCCAGGGTATGTGAAAAGGGCTTTACCGGGGAAAATGGCCGGAAGCTGTCCAAACGCTCCACGGGACTGGGCCTTTACCTGTGCAGAACGCTGTGCGGGCGGCTGGGGCTGGGCTTCTCCATCGCCTCGCAGGCGGGGGAGGGGACCCGGGTGTCCATCATCTTTCCCAAGGGACGTTTTTATCTGCTGGGAGAACGAGAGGAGTTAAAACAATGACCGTACCGGAACTGATCGCATCCATTCGTCCCGCCGACGGGGCCGCCCGGGCGGCGGCCCGCCGCCGGTGGGATTCCATCGCCAAGCCCCTGGGCAGCCTGGGTCTGCTGGAGGAGGCGGTGGAGCGCCTCGCCGGGGCCTCCGGAAGTCCGGACGTGGAGACCGCCCCGCGGGCTGTGGTGGTCATGTGCGCCGACAACGGCGTGGTGGAGGAGGGGGTCACCCAGACCGGGCAGGAGGTCACCGCCATCGTCGCCGAGAACATGTCCACCGGGGATACCAGCGTGTGCGCCATGGCCCGCGCCGCCGGGGCGGACGTGGTGCCGGTGGACATCGGCGTGGCCCGGCCGGTCAAGGGGGAGCGCATCCTGCAGCGGTGCGTCCGCCGGGGTACCGCCAATATGACCCGGGGCCCCGCCATGACGCGGGCGGAGGCCGAGCGGGCCATTCTGACCGGGGCGGCGGTGGCGCGGGAGCTGAAGGAGCAGGGCTGCCGCCTGCTGGCCACCGGAGAGATGGGGATCGGCAACACCACGACCTCCAGCGCCGTGGCCTGCGTGCTGCTGGACCAACCCGCCGTGACCATGACGGGGCGGGGCGCGGGGCTTTCCGACGCGGGGCTGCGGCGGAAGATCGCCGCAATCGAGCGGGCGGTAGCGGTCAACGCCCCCGACCCCGGCGATCCCCTGGACGTGCTGGCCAAGGTGGGGGGACTGGATCTGGCCGGGCTGGCCGGAGTGTTCCTGGGAGGCGCGGCCTGCCGGCTTCCCGTGCTGGTGGACGGCTTCATCTCCTCCGTGGCCGCCCTCATCGCCGCGCGTCTCTGCCCGGCGGCGGTGGATTACATGCTGGGCTCCCACGCCTCGCAGGAGCCGGCCGGGACCCTGGTGCTGGAGGCGCTGGGGCTGCGGCCGTTCCTCTTTGCCGGGATGCGGCTGGGAGAGGGGACCGGCGCGGTGGCGGTGATGCCCCTGCTGGACATGGGCCTTGCCGTGTACCGGGAGATGGCGAGTTTTGACGACGTGAAGATCGAGGCGTATCAGCCCCTGGGGGGGGAAGACGAATGCTGATCCTGGTGTCCGGCGGCGCCTCCAGCGGCAAATCGGCGTTTGCCGAGGCCCTGGTGGGCGCGCGGGGCGAGCCCAAGCTCTATCTGGCCACCATGCAGGTGTGGGACGCCGAGAGCGAGGCCCGGGTGGAGCGGCACCGGGCCATGCGGGCCGGAAAGGGCTTTGAGACGATAGAGCGCCCGGCAGACCTGGCGGGATTTGCACTGCCGGAGGGCTGCGCCGTGCTGCTGGAGGATCTGCCCAACCTGTTTGCCAACGAGTATTTCGGAGCCGCTGGGGCCGCGGGCGCGGCGGAGCGGGTGCTGCGGGGGGTGCTCCGGGCTGCGGAGCGCTCGGCCCTGCTGGCGGTGGTCACCGGCAACGTGTACGCCGGAGGTATGGATTACGCGGCGCAGACCCGGGCCTGGCTGGCGGAGCTGGCGCGTCTGGAGCGGAAGCTGGCCGCCGCGGCGGAGCAAGTCTGGGAGGTCGTATGCGGTATCCCGGTCGGCTGGAAGGGGGAAGCGGTGTGAAAAGCCTGGTCATTGCCTTTGCCATGTATTCCAAGCTGCCCATGCCCCGGGTGGAGTGGGACGAGAAGAGCCTGTCCCGGGCCCTGTGGTGGTTCCCGGCGGTCGGCCTGGCGGCGGGAGGACTGCTGTGGCTGTGGCTGCGCCTGAGTCAGCTGCTGGGACTGAGCACTGTGCTTTGCGCCGCCGGGGCGCTGCTGCTGCCGGTGGCCGTCAGCGGCGGCATCCACCTGGACGGCTTCTGCGATACCTGCGACGCCCTGTCCTCCCACCAGAGCCGGGAGCGGAAGCTGGAGATCCTGAAGGATTCCCACACGGGGGCCTTTGCCATCATCTGCTGCTGCCTGTATCTGATCTGCTTTTTTGCCGTCTGGTGCGAGGCGCTGCCCGCCGGGCGGGAAACGTGGGTGCTCGCGCTGGGCCCGGTGCTGTCCCGGAGCTTGTCGGGCCTCTTCGCCGCCGTGCTGCCCAACGCCCGGGGCAGCGGGCTGCTGGCGGCCTTCACCGCGCCGATGGACGCCGTGAAGGCGCGCTGCGTCCTGGGTCTGTGGACGGCGGCGGCCGGTGGGGCCATGGCGCTGCTCTCCCCCTGGGCGGGAGCGGGCGCGCTGGCGGGGGCGGCGCTGGTCTGCCTGTACTACACCGTCATGTCCCGGCGCCAGTTCGGCGGCATCACCGGGGATCTGGCCGGCTTCTTTCTGCAGCTGTGCGAGCTGGCAGTGGTGCTGGGAGCGGCCGTGGGCATGCGATTGGAGGTGTTTGGATGATCCTCATCATCGGCGGTGCGGGCCAGGGGAAGCTAGAGTATGTGCTGCAGAAGACCGGCCTGGGGCCGGAACAGGTGGCAAGGGACCCGGAGACGGCCCGCAGCCGCCCTGTTTTCGCGGGGGTGGAGCAGTGGCCGGAGCTGGAGGAAAACGAGCTGCTGGCGGCCAACCCGGAGATTATCCTGATCTGCGACGAGGTGGGCAGCGGCGTGGTGCCCGCCGACCCGGAGCAGCGGCTGCGCCGGGAGCAGGTGGGACGGCTGTGCTGCCGCCTGGCGGCGCGGGCCGAACGTGTGGAGCGTATCTTCTGCGGATTGAGCATGGTACTGAAAGGAGAAGGCACATGGAACTGATCTTGATCCGGCATGGCACCACCCAGGGCAACCTGGAGAAGCGGTTCATCGGTACGCTGGACGTGCCCCTGGCCCCCCAGGGAGAAGCGCTGGCCTGGCAGGTGGGGCCGACGCTGCCGGCGGTGGAGCATGTTTACCGCAGTCCCCTGCTGCGCTGCCGGCAGACGGCGCAGCTGCTGTGGCCCGGGGTGGAACAGACGGTGGTGGACGAGCTGCGGGAGACGGACTTCGGCCCCTTTGAGGGGAAAAACCACGAGGAGCTGAAGGACGATCCTCTCTACCAAGCCTGGATCGGTGCGCCGGGGGGCGCTAATTTTGCCGCCCTGCCGGTGGGCGAATCGGCCCAACAGGTGGTGGAGCGGGTCTCCGCCGGCCTGAAGAAGGTGGCCGCGGATGCCGGGCGCCGGGGCTTTGGACGGGTAGGCGTGGTATCCCACGGCGGGGCGCTCATGGGCCTGTTGGCGCAATACGGCCGTCCCGAGCGGGAATACTACGGCTGGATGTGCCCCAACTGCGGCGGGTACCGGGCTCAGCTGGAGCCGGAGACCCTGCTGCTGCATGTAACGCAGGCATTTCCCGGGGACGGCGGCAATTTCTTAAAATAATCGAAACCGTGAAACTTTTCCTTGCCCCCGTTCGTCGGAACCTGTATACTGGACTAGCGTCCGTTTGCGCGCCTGCGCCATTTTCCAGTGCTTCAAACAGACGTCAGGCCGTGTTTCGGGCTGGTCGAAGCAAGGCCGGAACGGTGTTGTCATTTCACAAAAGAAGGGGGCGTCTCCCTTGGCCCGACGCGTCATGAAGAGCGCAGTTTCCCCCGCCCGGCGGGTGGGAAAGATCCTATACCGGGTGGCGGTGGCGCTTTCCGCCGTCATCGTGGTGCTTTACGGCGTATACCGCTATTTGGCCCGGCCGCCGGAGCTTACAGGTCCCGCGCCGGCGGCCGGCATACAGCCCACCGATGATCCGGATACGGAAGTGGACGAGCGCCTGGCCGCCGTTACCCCGGCGCCGGAGCCTGCCATGGCGCGCAAGGAGTATACCTATACCTTTCTGCTGGTGGCCAGCGACCAGGGCAACGGCAACACCGACACCATGATGGTCGCCACGTACGACACGGTGAACCAGACGGTGGGGCTGGTCTCACTGCCGCGGGATACCTTTATCAACGGGGTGCGGGAGTCCAACGGCAAGAACTTCTACAAGCTCAACGCCGCATACGCCTATAATGGGATCGACGGGCTGAAGACGGAGGTCTCCAAGATCCTGGGCTTTCCCATCGACTACTATATCAAGGTCAACATCAGCGGTTTTGTCCGCCTGGTGGACGCGGTGGGCGGCGTGGAATTTTACGTGCCGGTGGATATGAGCTACGACGACCCCACGCAGGACCTGCACATCCACTACAATAAGGGCAGCCAGTGGCTCTCCGGCGCCGACGCGCTGAAGGTGGCCCGCTGCCGGCAGAACTCCTATATCGACGACGCGGGGCAGGTCCACACCTATGACATCTACAACGGCGCGGATGTGGGGCGCACACAGACCCAGCGGGACCTGCTCACCGCCGTGCTGAAAAAGGCCGTCGCCAACCCGCAGAAATTCCCGGAATATATCGATATCCTCCTGAACAACGTGAAGACCGACCTGGATCTGAACGCGCTGACCTATTTCGGCACCAAGGCCCTGGACTTTGACTTTTCGGCCGGACTGACCACAGCGGTGCTGCCTGGGGACGGCACCATCACCTACCGCGGCTGGACCTGGTGCTATCAGCTCTATCCCGACCAGGTGCTGGAGCTGGTCAATACCCACAGCCTCAACCCCTATACCACGGACCTCACGGCGGACATGCTGGAGATCATGCAGAAGGACTGAGCGGCGGGCAAGAGGAGACGACGCGGGAGCCTGGTCTCTTATGCCGGCGGCGGACCTGCGCATCCCGGCGGTCCATGCAAAAGAAGAAGGCCTGGATATCCGCATACCAGAAGCAGCGCTGCCCCGGACAGGGGCAGCGCTGCTTCTGGTATGCGGAGCAGGTAGGGATATCGCCGGGGCCGTCGGCGCGGCGGTGTGCCTATTTTCAGATGCGCTCCGTTTCGGATCACATTGACATCGTAGACCTTGTCCAAGCGGTTTTTCGACGATTGGACGAACTGGGCCTGCAAGCTATCCACGATGCCTTCAGGAAAATTTGCGGTGCCCTCCGTCCCTATGGCGGCGACGGTTTCTTCACTCTGTGACGGAAGCGTGCCGCTCTGGAGAATGGCGTCAATGTCCGCCTTGAGCTGGATTTCGATGTGATCCTCATAGACCCTGATTTGCTCGATAATCAGCTCCAAATCATTGCGTTCCAGCTTGGGCTTTTGAAGGATATCCTCGAATACCTCCATGGCGGTCTTGGCGATGCGGTTCATCTGAATGATGGTGTTGCGTTTGTCCTCCGTCATGGTGATATGGTGATTGAGACCATCCATGCGGCGCAGCAGGTCGCTTTCCAAATCATTGTAGGTTTCTTCCAGGGTCTCCTCATTCTCCGGGTGCTTCATGATATCCCGGATGCGCTGGCGCTTCGCGGCGTTCAGTTCCTCCTGCAAATCGGCGAGGACTTCCGCCGGATGCTCCGCCGAGCGCTCGGTCTCGCCGATGTCCTCCTGCTCGCGGGCAAGGTCGGCGTTGAGGCGTTCCAACATGACTGAGGAGTTTTCCTTTACCTTGCGGACATATTCCTTCACCACCGTATCCAGCTTGTCCACGCGGATGTGATGGCTGGTACAGGCTTTCACCCCCCGCTTGTGGTACCCGCCGCAGCGGTAGGCGTCCCGCAAGTCCTGCCGGCTCATGGCGAACATGGGGCTGCCGCAGTCGCCGCAGGACAGGAAGCCGGAATAGATGTTGTCGTTGATCTTCACACCCCTGTAGCAGGAGGTGGTGCGCTTTTCCCGCAGGGCTTTCGTTGTGGCGAAGGTGCGGTAGTCGATGATGGCTTGATGGTGGTTTTCAAATACCAGATGGTCATTCTCGTCCCGTTTCAGCTCCCTGCCATTGATCTTCTTGCGGGTGTACTTGCCCTGCCGCAGGGTGCCAAACTCCGTGGTGTCCTCGTTCAGTTTTACTGGGATTCACAAAAAGGCTGGCGCAAATCAGTCCAGGCCGTTGCGGTACTGGCGACGATACTCCGCCGGGGACATATGGGCAAACTTGTGAAAGACCGTATAAAACTGGCTGATATTGCTATATCCCACCTCGGAAATGATCTCGCTGACGCTCTTGTTGGTGGCAATAAGCAACTTTTGAGCCTGGGAAAGGCGGAGATAGGTAACGTAAGACTTAAAGGACATCTGGGTGGACTTCTTAAAAAGATGGCGAAAGTAAGAAGGATTCATATCCAACAGGGCTGCCATACGGTCAATGGTGATAGTTTCACTGTAATGGATGTTCAGATACTTGATGGCTTTCTGCACCTTGACGTGCAGCAGAACATCCCCGGTATCCTCCTGTTCACTGTTCTGAGCGTAGTGGCGCGAAAGTTCAAGGAGAATCTGCCGCACCTTGATGTCCAGCTCCATCCGGCGAAAAGGGTCATCTCCCTGGTAGAGCGCCAAAGTCTCATTGAACAAGCTGTACAGCCGTTGCGCTACAGGAAGCTCTGCGTCGATCTTATTGGTAAAGGTGAGAGGATTGTATTTCAGAAAAGAAAGATAGGAAAGGTCAAACTGCCGCCCGTGGGGATGGGCGATAAATTCTGGCAGAAAAATGAGGAAGATGTACTCCGTCTCTTCCCCATCCTCGCCAATGGCTACATGGTTTTCAAAGTTATTGGAGATGAACAGGTCGCCTTTCTTTACGCTGTACACCTTGTTCATATAGACAAATTTGCCCCGTCCATTGACGCACAGGCCAATTTCGTAGTACTGGTGCCAGTGGATGCTATCCCGGTTTCCTGAGACGGTAAAGGGAAAGATGTGCATAGGGAAGCCTGGAAGAAAATCATAACTCCAATTGATCCCGTCCATTCAAGCACCTCCATTGGTTGTGTCATAGTATATCACAAGCGGGGACAAAGAGGAAGTCTCTTGAAAAACAAGCCGTTTTTGCCAGTAATTCCGCCATATTTGCAATTGTCATTGACAAAAGTGAGGTGTACACTATAAACAGGAAAGGCGAACGGTACAGAAACATTTTTGTGTATTTTACTATTCGCCGATAACCACCACCAATTTGAACAGGAAAGGACGAAAAACAATGAAAAGTATGCTGAAACGTCTTGCAGTCGGCTCTCTGTCACTGGTCATGCTCCTTGGACTGGTGGGATGCGGAGGAGGCTCGGAAGAAACTCCCGCCCCCGATCCCGCCGGGTCCGCCGCAATGGAGGAAGGCCCCAAGACCTATAAGGTGGGCTTCTCCAACGTGTGGGTGGGCAACTCCTGGGGCGTCCAGTGCGTTAATGAGCTGGAATCCTACCTGAAGAGCGATCCCCGCGTGGGCGAGTATTACATCACGGACGCCAATAACGACGTCAACAAGCAGATCTCCGACATTCAGGACCTGATCAGCAAGGACATCGACCTGCTGATGCTCCAGGCCATCTCTCCCGATGCCGTGGTGCCCGTCATTGAAGACGCCAAGTCCAAGGGTATCACCGTGGTCACCTGCGTCTCTCCTGTGAACACGGACCAGTATGATGCCTCCGTGTCCGCCAAGGATCAGGACTTCGGCCGCGTGGGTATGGAGTGGCTGGCCGAAGAGATGGGCGGCAAGGGCAACATCATCATCCTCAACGGCATGGCCGGTCTGTCCTCCGCCGTGGATCGTCGGGCTGGTGTCCAGGAAGTTCTGGACCAGTATCCCGACATCAAGGTCCTGGGTGAGGAATACGCCGACTGGGATTACGCTAAGGGCAAGACTGCGACTGAGAACCTGCTGGCCGCATTCCCCGAGATTGATGGCGTCTGGTCCTGTGGCGGCGACATGACCCGTGGCGCCGTGGAGGCCTTCCTGGCTGCTGATCGTCCCCTGTGCCCCATGACCGGCGAGGATAACAACGGTTTCCTGAAGATCTGGCGCGACAACACTGAAAACGGCTTCACCTCTATCGCCACCTCCATGCCCACTTGGCTGTTCGCCGAGGGTGCCCGCATTGGTCTGGATATCCTGGACGGCAACGCTCCTGCCGAGAAGGACACCGTGGTAGAGATCCCCGTTATCACCCAGGACCAGCTGAACGATTACGTCCGCGATGACCTGTCCGACAGCTTCTGGGCCAACACCCACATGTCCGAAGAGGACCGCGTGGCCCTGTACGGCGATGGCCAGGACGGCACCCAGGGCCTGGGCTGACAACAACGTACTACACAGATTCCAAATGCACTGGGGGAATTTTCCCCCAGTGCATTTTAGACCAAGGTTTCGCCTTCTACAGGGCGGAAGGAGTGAATCAGATTGAGCGAGCATCCCTATCTTGAAATGAGTGGGATCACCAAGCGTTTTGCTGGTGTGACGGCGCTGGATTCCGTGAATTTCAACTGCGAACTGGGCGAGATCCACGCTCTGGTGGGAGAAAACGGCGCGGGAAAGAGTACGCTGATGAACCTCTTGGGCGGTCTTTTGACTCCTACGGAAGGAACGATACGGCTGGATGGAAAACGAGTGGAGTTGCCCGACCCCAACACCTCCTATGACCACGGGATCGGCTTCGTCCATCAGGAATCCAACCTGCTGACCAACCTGACGGTGGCGGAAAACATGTTCCTCTCCCATGAGATCCTCCGCAAGGGCGTTCTGGACCGGGCGACCATGCGGCAGAAGGTGATGGAAGTGAACGAGCGTCTGGGGTACAAACTGGACCCCGACGCCCAGGTTGGTAGCCTGAAGCTGGCAGATCAACAGCTCACTGAGATTGCCCGTGCGGTACTGAGTGAGCCGAAACTTCTCATTATGGACGAGCCTACCGCCGCGCTCAGCGAAGAAGAGGTCGAGCGACTGTTCGCCATTCTGCTGAAGCTGAGAGATCAAGGCGTAGGTATCATTTACATCTCTCACCGGTTGGAAGAAGTGGTCCATCTGGCGGACCGGGTGACCGTATTCAAGGACGGCAAGAACGCCGGTGAGCTGGAACGTGGGGATATCTCCAAGGACCGGATGATCACCATGATGGTGGGCCGGACCCTCAGCGACATCTATCCCGACCGCTCCGCTGTCACGCCTGGAGAGGTCCTGCTGGACGTAAAGGGCCTGCGGGTCCCCGGGGCTGCGGAAGATATCAGTTTTACCGTCCGTGCGGGAGAGATCGTGGGCCTGGGCGGCCTGGAAGGCCAAGGCCAGCGGGAAACCGTACGGGCCATCTTTGGAGACCTGCGCTACACCGCTGGGGAGATCACTGTCCGCGGTCAGAGCATAGCCCCCAAGCAGACCATTGGCGGACGCATCCGCAGCGGGCTGGGCTATGTGACCCACGACCGGCGAGGTGAGGGGCTCATCCTCCATGAGTCTATCCGGGAGAATACCTCCCTGGCCGCTCTGGAACGGGTCATATCCAAATTCCACCTGATCAAGGGGGACGAGGAGCAGCGTCAGGCTCAGGCCCAGGCAGGACGTCTAAAGATCAAGACCCCTTCTCTGGAGCAAAAAGTGGGAAACCTGTCCGGCGGCAACCAACAGAAAGTGATGTTGGCCCGCTGGCTGATGGCTGGTCCCAAGGTACTGATCGTGGACGAGCCCACACGGGGCATCGACGTGGGAGCACGGATGTCGGTCTATGAGATCATCCACGAACTGACCCAGGAGGGCATGGGAATCGTCATTCTAACCAGCGATATGCTGGAACTTATTGGCCTGAGCGACCGCATCCTCATGTTCTATGAGGGACATCTCACTGCCGAAGTACCCCGGGCAGAGGCCACGGAAGAGCGGTTGATGCAGGCGGCCAGCGGCGGAAAAAAGGAGGGGAGCGCAACGTGAAACTCAAACATACCGTTCGACCGCAAATGAAGAGCCTGTTCGTCATTTACGGGCTTTTACTGGCAGTCTTTCTCATCATGGTCGTGATCTCCCCCACCTATCGCTCAGCGGAAAACATCGGCAACATCATCGTCCAGTGTGTTCCTCTGGCCGTAGTCAGCCTGGGACAAACGGTAGTCATGATCGGCGGCGGCATCGATATGTCGGTAGGCTCTCTCATTAGCTTGTCCACCTGCATTGCCGCCGTGGTGATGAAGCC
Source organism: Flavonifractor sp. DFI.6.63 (assembly GCF_024462255.1). NCBI lineage: Bacteria > Bacillati > Bacillota > Clostridia > Eubacteriales > Oscillospiraceae > Flavonifractor > Flavonifractor sp. DFI.6.63. Next base: position 14,784 of record NZ_JANGBE010000015.1, read on the forward strand.
CGGAACGGGCCTCAGCCTGGCGCTGGGTATACTGGCGGTCTTTCTGGTCGCCGGGATTGTCGGACTGTGTAATGGCATAGGTGCAAACTACGCCAAGGTACCGCCCCTCATCACTACCCTAAGCATGATGATTCTGCTCTCCGGTGTGGCCCAGGGCGTACTACCTGTGGCCGGCGGAAAGGTCAATACCGGCTTTGCAAAAGTGATGATGGCTCGGGCCGGTATCTTCTCCGTGTCTATCCTCATCCTGCTTATTGTCTATCTCATCATCCGCCGCTTCATGTACCGCACGCCCACCGGCGTGTCGGTCTACGCCATCGGTAACAACGCCGACATCGCCGCCTCTATGGGCGTGCGGGCTAAACGGGTAAGCGTGCTGACCTATGTCATTGCCGCTCTGTGTGCGGCGGTCACCGGCCTGCTGTTGGCCAGCCGGATACGGATCGGCGATCCCCTGGTGGGCACCACCTTCGGTCTGGACTCCATCACTGCCGCCGCCATTGGCGGCACAGCCCTCACCGGCGGCGTGGGCATGGTGGCGGGCAGCATCGCCGGAGCTTTTCTTATCGGAATGCTTTCCAATATGATGAACATTCTGGGTATCAATCATTTTTATCAATACGTACTAAAGGGACTTCTGCTGGTGGTCGCCATGATCATCTACTCCCTCTCGTCCATGGTGGAGGTGAAGAAGTATGACAGAGCGTAAACTGGCGCCCCGCAACCTCTCGCAAAGTGCCAAGCAGATGGTGATCCTACTGGGAGTCATCCTGTTGCTCTTCGCGATCCAGGGGATCATGCGTCCCGGCTCCGTAACGGTGGGCCAAGCCATGAATATCTCCCGTCAGGCCAGCGCCCTGGGCGTGGTAGCCTTGGGACAGGCGCTGGTCATCCTGGGCGGCGGCATCGACCTTTCCGTAGGCAGCATGGTGACCCTGACCAACGTATTCGCCGTCTCCATCATGCAGGGCAAGGATGAAAACATCCTGCCCGCCGTAGCCGTGTGCCTGCTGCTGGGCCTGCTCTGCGGTGTGGTCAACGGGATCGGCGTACTCAAGTTGAACATCGCCCCCTTCGTGATGACCCTGTGCACCATGTCCATTCTCCAAGGTGTCTATCTGGTCTATACTGGGGGCTCACCCAGCGGCAATGTCTCCCCCTGGCTGAAACAGATCGGCAACGGCTTCCTGGTGGGGCCCATCCCTTATTCCACTGTGATCTGGCTGACCCTGGCCCTTCTGGTGTGGGTGGTGTTGAAGTTCACGCCCTACGGCCGCAAGCTCTACGCTGTAGGAAGCAACCCCAAGGCCGCCCGCTTGTGCGGTATCCGGGTGGAGCGGATCAAGTTTTCTACCTATATATTGTCCTCCCTGCTGGCGGTAGTGGCCGGCCTGCTGGCCTCTGGCTACATCGGGACCACTTCCCTGTCCCTGGGCAATGATTATATCAACAACTCCCTGGCTGCGGTCCTCATTGGCGGCAATGCCATTGAGGGCGGCAAAGGCGGTGTGTGGGGCTGTGTGCTGGGTGCGTTTTTCATGATGCTCCTCTTCGCCCTGCTCACCATGCTCTCCATCGGTCAAGTGGGTAAACTCATCGTCCAGGGCCTCATCATCTTCGGCGTGGTGGCTGGTCAGGGCGTATTTAAGAAGGAACGGTAAGATAACCTTCCCATAGGGGAAGTATGGAGGTCAAAGATGAAACTGGGCGTCAATCAATTTTGCTGGCCCATGTCCTGGAGTGTGGGGGAAGTCCTTCGCTCGGCAGCCAAGTTGGGCTATGAGCGCATGGAGATCTGTTTCACCGCCGCGGACGGCGCTGCCCCGGGCGGCGGCGTCACCGATGCGCTGGACATCAGCGGATACCACAATCCTCTTTTGAATATGCACTCCACCGAAGCGGAGATCCGCACTCTGGGCCATATGGCGGAGGACTGCGGGATCTCCATTGGCAGTGTGGGCGGCATCGTTAGCTTTTCCATCTATCCTCTGACGGCAGAGGATGAAGTGACCGCCGAAAAGAGTGAGTACGCTTTGAAAAAGATGCTGGATGGAGCCCGTATCCTCGGCGCCTCCACCATCCTGGTCATTCCCGGGATGCTCACCGAAGAGATGGACTACCCGGCGGCCTATGACCGGGTGCAGGAGCGCCTGGCCCGGTTGGCCGACTACGCACCGGACATTGATCTGGCAATCGAGAACGTATGGAATAATTTCCTGTACAGTCCTCTGGAGTTGAATCGGCTGGTGGATGAGACCGGGCGAAGCAACTTGGGCATCTACTTCGATGTTGCCAACGCCAAACGCTTCGGCTATCCCCAGCAGTGGATCCGCACCATGGGCAAGCGCATCAAGCAGGTCCATCTGAAGGATTATCGGATGTCTGTGGACAATATCAACGGCTTTACCAATCTGCTGGACGGAGATGTAAACTACCCTGAGGTGGTTCGTGCCCTGGCTGAGACCGGATTTGATGGAACTGCCGTGGTAGAGCTGACGCCTCCCGCCCACTATCTGGTGGAACAGACCCTGCGATATGCAAAGGATACTGCACGGAGCCTGTTTTCCGCTTACTATTCATAAAAATCACCGCTTACGGCGGCAATGAAAGGATGGTTTTCAATGGATAAGATCTATGGCGTGATGATCGTGGGGACTGGCTGGGTCTCTGGCGAGCATATTCGGGCGTTCTCCATGAACCCCTATTCCAAGGTGGTGGCGCTGGTGTCCCGGAGCGAGGAGAAGGGGCGGACCAAGGCCTTGGAGTGCGGTGTTCCCGATGCCCGGGTGTACACTACCATTGACGAGGGACTAAAGGACCCTGATGTGGACATCGTGTGTATCTGCACGCCCAACCACCTCCACGCGGAGCAGACGATCAAAGCCGCAAAGGCGGGCAAGCACATCCTCATTGAGAAACCCATCGCCCTGAACTGGGACGACGCCAAGGCCATGAAGGCCGCAGTAGATGAAGCCGGGGTCAAGACCCTGGTAGGCTATGTCCTTCACTGGAATCCTCTGTTCCTGACGGCCAAAAAACTCCAGCAACAGTATCTGGGCAATCTGTACTACGCCGAGACCGACTATTTCCACCGGGTCACCGAGAGCTACCCCTGCTACTCCTGGACCTGTCAGAAGGGCGTGGGCGGCAGTTCCCTGCTGGCGGGCGGCTGTCACGCCGTAGATGCCATGCGCCAGTTTATGAAGAGCGAGGTGGTGGAGGTCACCGCCTACACCAGCGGATGTCGGAAAGACTTGGAGTTCGACGGTACTCTGGTGATGATCCTGAAGTTCGCCAACGGTGCCATGGCCAAGATCGGCAGCAGTTACGACACCATCTCCCCTTACATCTTCAACCTGCATCTGTACGGAGATAAGGGTACCCTGCTGAACAACAAGCTCTACTCTCCTGAGGAGATTCCCGGTCAGTTGGACTACATGGAGATCCCTGTGACCACGCCGGACAGCGGCGATGTGACCCACCACCCCTTCCCCCAGGAGATCGACCACTTCATCGACTGCATCCGCAACGACAAGGAGACTGAGGTCAGCCTGGCGGACGCCATGAAGACCCAGGCCATCGTGTTTGCAGCCGACAAGTCTGCCGCAGAGGGCCACCCCGTAAAGCTTCCGCTGGACTAAATTTTTCAGGCAAGACAGTAGACCGCCCCGCGACAGAAAATAGTGTCGTGGGGCGGTTTTTCGTTATTATGTATCTCTCCACCCCTTCCGTTTTGCCAAGTCCGGCATTCCAAAGCAGAACGGTTCCCACGGTGCCAAAGTGTAGCCCGAACGGTCGCGGTCCTCGAAAAAGGTCAGGGTAGAGCCGGGAAATTTTTGTTCTACAAAGTCCCGGATGATGGCCTTCTGGTTCTCAACGGAGACATTGTCCCTATCCATTTCGTCATCCAGGGAAATGCGGCAATATCCCGCGATGCGGAGATTATTCTCCATCCCCGCGGCCTGCCTTCAGATACTTTGACATGGCCCGGTCGAAGTCCGAGATGTACTCCGCGTCCTGAGGCTTTCGGAACTGCTCACAGACCTCAGAGACGCACCGCGCTGCCGCCTCGCGCGAGACCTTGCCCTTGCCGGGCAGCACGTCGCAGCGGCTGAACTCGAGGAGCCGGTCCGTCTGACCGAGCCAGCCGGCCATGCTCATTGGCTGTCCGTCCTCCGCCATGAGCTGCGCGTAGTCGATAAACATGGTAACGAGCCGGTCTAGAGGCCTCCGGCGCCGGACTTGTAGACGGCGACCTGGCACTTCTTCGGCTTATGCTCCCGGCACAGCCCGTCTATCCGCGCGCGGACGCCCGCGTCCGCGTGTTCGGCCTTTGAGACAGCCCAGTGCAACAAGAACCGCTCGACAAGATATGACAGAATTTGCTTTGAAACTGTGATGCACTTGAGATGTGCCCGCCCGGAGTGGTATACTGTTCTCAGTCAATTATAGGGGTGAATAGCTTGGCTGATATTGAAAATGCTGCCGTTTGGGGCATTCACCCGAAGGATGACTCCATATTTTTGAATCAGGATATCATTGCGATAACGTGACCATGTGCTTATGTTTCGGAGCTGCGCCAGTTCTCTTTTGGCGAGGCGGCCGGCGTGTGTGATAAACTTCATATGAGCTCGAACATATGAACTGCGGGGTGGTGAAATTGAAAAGAGCCAAGCTTGGATTTACGGCCTGGCCTCTGTACCGCAAGCTGTTTTTGGTCATGGCGCTGATTTCGCTTGTGCCGGTGTTGATTGTGCTATGCGTAGCTCTGATGCTTACATACAGGACGATGGAGGAGCAGCTTGTATATGACAGCAAGATGAGCGTGGAATGGCTCCAGGAGCGGCTGGAGATGGAAATTGAGGACTATACGCGGACGTTTTATGAATTTGAAATAGACAAGGATTTCAGGAGCGCCCTCTCTCAGTGGTGCTTACAGGGAGACGAGCTCAACTACAGCTCCAAGCTGGAGCTTATAACCGGGCTCAACCAGACCGTCAGCATAAACAGGAACATAAACGCGATAGAGCTTTACAACCTCAGCCGGGACAAGGCCCTCATCGCGGAGCGCTCCAGTACGTTTTTCACAGATACGGCCGGCCGGCTGGAGCAGTGGCTCTCCCGCGACGAGGCGCTCCAGAGCAATCTGGTGTTCCTGAGAAGCGGCAGGGAGATACTTCTCATGCACCAGATGCACCGGTTTGAAAACGGCGAGCCATATGCGCTTTTGGTGCTGCGGCTGAGGGCTTATTTTGTGCAGGACATACTTGACGCCATCAAATCCACACCGCAGGAATCCATCATACTTTTCAACGACCAGGGAGAGGTCATAGAATCCGACATGTCCGAATACGCGGGATTCGGTGCGGAAGAGGCGCTTGGTTACGCAGAGCGGCTGTCCGGGACCATCTCCGGCCACACCCACGAAAACGGCTGCTACTGGTTTTACCGCTCCGTCAGCGGCGGCAAGCTGAATATCGTCCAGGCCATGCCGGACAGCGCGATACGCAGTTCGCTCGAGGGCACTCTTGTAAGCGGCATTTTTGTCGCGATACTCGCGGTTGCGGCTTCGATGCTGTTTTCAGCCATAGTGTCGCGCGTGATAAGCCGCCCCATAGTCGAGCTCGCCAATACGATGCGCAGCAGCACCTTTGAGGACAACGTGCTCGTGCGCTCCCAGCGCAGCGACGAGATAGGCTTCCTGCTGGACAGCTTCAACCTCATGCAAAAGCAGAACAAGGAGCTCGTGGACAGCGAGTACACCAGCCAGATAGCCCGCCGCAGCGCACAGCTGCAGGCGCTCCAGTCGCAGATAAACCCCCATTTTCTATATAACACTTTGCAGGTAATCGGTGGCCTGGCCCTGCGGAAAAACGCGCCCGAGATATACTCCGTCACGACCGCGCTCGGGGACATACTCCGCTACAGCCTGAACTTTACGGACGAGACCGTCTCCCTCGCCGAAGAGCTGCACTATTTTGAGAGCTATCTCTCCATCCAGAAGCAGCGGTTTGGTGACAAACTGCACATCAGCATAGCCGTGCCCGGAGAGATAGCGGCCGCTCCGGTCCCGAAGCTGATATTGCAGCCGATACTCGAAAACAGCTTTCAGCACGGCCTGCCGGACAAGAAGGCGTGCTGGGACATATCCATCGAAGCCGTGCGCAGGGACGGCCGGCTGGAAATAACCGTCTCCGACAACGGCGTCGGCATACCGCAGGAGAAGCTCGCAGAACTCCGGGAGACGCTGCGGACGGCGAACTACGGCGGCCTTCGCTCGGGGCGGCACATAGGCCTCGCCAACGTGAACATGCGAATACGGCTGCGCGACGGCGGAGATCCGTTCGGCGTGGACATCCAGAGCGTCGAGGGAGAGGGCACCGTCGTAACGCTGGTGCTCAGGGACAGGCTTGGAGAGGAGGGAAATAATGAACTGCACCGCAGTGATAATTGACGACGAGCCCTGCGTCCGGGACGTCGTGAAAGCCCTGGGGCATTGGAGCGAGCTGGGCATTGCCGTGGTCGGAGAGGCGGAAGACGGGGCGGCCGGTTTGGAGCTGGTCATGCAGCTCAAGCCGGACATCGTGATATCGGACGTCAAAATGCCGCGCATGAGTGGGCTTGAGCTCGCCTCCCGGCTCCAGAGCGCGCCGTGCCCGCCTCAGGTCATGATAGTCAGCGGGTATGACGACTACGACCTCGTGAGGCAGGCCCTGAAGTGCGGCGTCACCGACTATCTGCTCAAGCCCATCAAGGAGTCGGAGCTCAACGAGCAGCTGACAGCCTGCGCTCGGGCGGTGTCACAGCGCTCCGCGGACTCCCCCAAGCCTTCAGAATGGCAGGCCATACTCGAGGGCAAACCCTGGCTGGTGCGCTTCCGCTCCTTCCAGTATGAGTTGGGCGAGCTGCTGAGAAGCGCCGACAAGAAGGTGATACAGGAGCGGTTTGCCGCCCTCAAGGCCGGGATAGGCGGCGACGCCGGCCTGCCGGAGACGATATACTGCTATTACTCGCTCGTCGCCGTGCTGCAGGGCTTCATGCAGGAGAACGGCCTGGAGGGCGGCGGCGAGCTCAGCTACGTGTTCGGCAGCGGGGACGACATGGACGGCGTCCTGAACCGCGTCTGCGAATGGTTCTGCGAGGCTTCGGACGAGGCCGCCCGGCGCCTGAGGCAGCGCGGCCGGTTGGATATCGGCCAGGTCAGGCAGTACATAAGCGAAAATTACGACAAGAACCTGAGCCTCCAGTCCGTGGCCGACCACTTCTATGTCAGCCGCGAATATCTGAGCCGCAGCTTCAAGGCCGAGTACAAGGGGAGCTTTTCCGAGTACCTCCTCTCCTGCCGGATGGAGCGGGCGAAGGTCCTCCTCGTCGAGTACAACCTCCCGATAAAGGAAGTCTGGAGGATGCTCCGCTTCGTTGAGCAGACGCATTTTTATAAGTGCTTCAAAAGATATTTCGGCATGACGCCGGGCGAGATGCGCGCGGCATCAAAAACAGACAACAAAACAGGTCAAGCATAGCTAATGCTATTTGCACAAAAATTGTGTATTCTTTAATTGGCGATTGGGAAAAGCGACTAAAACGAAAAGGAGGATACACAATGAAAAAGTACCTGGCACTGTTTTTGGCGCTGTGCATGCTCTTGGCGCTTGCGGCATGCGGAGAGCCGTCGGAGCCTGCCGGCAGCTCGGAGCCGCCTGCCGACAGCGGCGAGCCCGTAAGCGAGGAGCCGGTGGAGGCCGAGCTCGACATAATGATGAGCTTCCCGCAGTTCATGGACCAGTGGGAGACCTACTGCAAGCAGTTTGAGGAAAAGATGCTGGCGGAGGAGAACATCAAGCTCACCATAAATCTCGAGATGCCCAGCTCCGGCGACTATGAGAGCGTGCTCCAGACGAGGCTGACCGGCGACGACGCGCCCGACCTCTTCACGCTGCACAGCAACAATATAGCCGCCTACTACGACGCGGGGCACCTCGCGGACCTCTCCGGCGAGGCGCTGGCTGAGAAAATCTATCCCGACGTGGCCGCCATGGTGACCTACGACGGCAAACTCCTGGGCGTGCCCATCGAGAGCCAGGCCTGGGGCCCGCTGTACAACAAGGCCATCTTTGAGGAGTGCGGCCTCGAGGTCCCGAATACGCTGGACGAACTCAAAAATGTCGTCGCCGTGCTGGAAGAAAACGGCTATACCCCCTTCATGCTGGCCTTCCAAGAGCAGTGGGTGCCGCAGCTCATGACCGCGCTGACGCTGGGCGGCAAGGTCTCCGGCGAGGTCCCCGACTGGGTGGACAGGATGAATGCCGGCGAGGGCTCCTACACCGAGATGGCCGAGATTTTCGATGTCATTGACCTCATCATGCAGCACGGCACGGACCGCGCGATGGAGCAGGGCTCCGAGGCGGGCGCCGCCGCCTTCGCAAACGGCGAGGCCGCCATGTTCGTGCAGGGCACCTGGGCCTCCGGGACCATCATGACGACGAACCCGGACATGCAGCTCGGCGTGTTCGCCCTGCCCATAAACAACAACGTGGACTGCACCAGGGTCAATCTCTCCGTATCGACCACCCTGGCCGTCCACCCGTCCAGCGATGAGATGGACCTCGCGCTCAAGTTTGCGAACTACGTCCTGGACGACGCCGACTCCTCCGCGCTCTTCGAGAGCTGCTCCTTCAACCCTCTGGCCACCTGCCACACATACGAGCCCGCGAGCTGGGTGGCGGACGCTTCGGCCTATGTCTCCGAGGGGCGCTGTTATAAGGACCTGGTGCTGCCCTCCGCCGTCACCGATGAGCAGGGCAGGCTGCTCCAGGAGTACTACGTCGGCAGCGTGACCAAGGATGAGATGATCCAGAGGCTTGACGAGGTGTATGCTCAGACGATAGCCGGCTGACAGAATTTTTCCGGAAGGGCGGGCCGCGACCCGCCCTTCTATCTCATGTACGGAGGTGTTCGGCTTGAGCGGAACCAAGAGGGCCAATCTGAGGCTGCTGCTGTTCTGCGCCCCGGCGCTCGTTGTCTACCTTGTATTCAAGCTCTATCCGGCCGTCGCGGGCATCGGCTATGCGATGACGGACTGGAACGGCCTGAGCAAAGACTATGAATTCGTGCTCTTTGACAATTTTATTGCGGCGTTCAGGGACAAGTATTTCTGGCAGTCGGTATGGTTCACGCTGAAATATGTCGCCGTCATGGTCGCAGTTGCCAACACGGCCGCTCTGGCGCTGGCCGTAGCCATCGAAAGCCGCAGGCGCGGACGCGGGGTATACCGCACGATTTTTTACATGCCGAACATGATAAGCATGGTCATCGGCGGCTACATGTGGATGTTCATCTTCACGAAGGTGCTCTACTACATGGCCGACAACTGGGGCATGAAATTCCTCGACCACTCCTGGATAGGCGACCCCAGGTATTCCTTCGCGGCCATCATCATAGTCGCCTCCTGGGCCACGGTGGGCTATCTCATGATAATCTACATGGCGGCGCTCCAGGGCGTGCCGAAGGACCTCCTTGAGTCCGCCGAGCTTGCGGGAGCCAACTCCAGGCAGTGCTTCTTCCGGGTGACGCTGCCGCTCATCCTCCCGGCCGTGACCATAGGCGTGTTCTGGACGCTGAACTCGGGCTTTCAGGTGTTCGACGTCATCTACGCTCTCACGGGCGGCGGGCCGGGGCGGGCCACGCAGTCTGTCGCCATGAACATCTATGAGGAGGCCTTCCGCGGCAACATACGCTACGGCTACGCCACGGCGAAGTCCACCATCCTGTTCGTCATCGTCCTCATAATAACGCTCATCCAGCTCCGGGTGATGAAGTCGAGGGAGGCAGAGCTGTGAAAAGTCGCAGGAAACTGGGAGGAGCCCTCGTGCATCTCCTGCTCATCATCGGGGCGCTGTTCTGGCTCGCGCCGCTGCTGCTGGCGCTCATGAACTCCTTCAAGACAAACGGCGAGCTGCTGACAAACGTCCTCTCCCTGCCCAAATCGCTGAGCTTTGAAAACTACGCCCGCACGATGGACAAGATGCACTATTTCCGCAGCCTGGGCAACACCGTCCTGCTCTCCAGCGTGAGCGTGACGCTCATCATACTCTTCTCCTCCCTGGCCGGCTGGAAGCTGTGCAGGACGAAGACGCGGCTGTCCAAGTTCATCTTCGGGCTTTTCGTGTTTTCAATGCTCATCCCGTTCAGCTCCATCATGATACCCATATACCGCGTCATCCTCGCCCTCAAGCTGAAAAATTCCCTGCTCGGGCTCTCGCTCGTTTATGCGGGCCTCGGCGTGAGCATGGCGGTGTTTCTGTATCACGGCTTTGTCAAAGGCATCCCTCAGGAGCTCGAGGAGGCGGCGGAGATGGATGGCTGCGGGCAGCTCCAGGTGTTCCGGTACATGGTATTTCCGCTGCTCAAGCCGATCACCGCCACGGTCTGCATAACCAATGTCCTCTGGGTCTGGAACGACTTCCTCCTGCCGCTCATAGTCATCTCGGACAACAAGAAATACACTCTGCTGCTCTCCACAAACACGCTCTTCGGCCAGTACAGCAGCGACTGGACGGCGATACTCAGCGCGCTTATTATAGCCGCGCTGCCCGTCATCGTGTTCTACGCCTTTTTCCAGAAGCAGATACTTCGGGGCATATCCGAAGGCGCGCTAAAGGGGTGACGGCATGGAAAGGCTGTACGTTGAAAAAGGCCGCCTGGCGGCGGGCGGCGTCCCCGTGCTGCTGCGCGGCTTCGGCCTGGGCGGCTGGCTGCTGCCCGAGGGCTACATGTGGAGGTTCTATACGAAGTGCGACCGCCCCCGCCGCATAGAGGCCCTTATTGAAAAACTCTGCGGCGCGGAATACGCGGCCTCGTTCTGGGAGCGGTACTACGGCTCCTACATAACCGAGGCCGATATCCGTCTAGCGGCCCAAAACGGTTTCAACTCGGTGAGGCTGCCGTTCAACGCCCGGCACCTGAGGGAGCCGGGGTACCTCCGGTGCATAGACGACTGCGTCCGCTGGTGCGGGAAACACGGGGTGTACGCGATACTCGACATGCATGCCGCGCCCGGCGGGCAGACGGGGCAGAATATTGACGACAGTGAGCGGGATTTGCCAGAGCTCTTCATGCGCCCGGAACACCGGGACGAGCTGTGCGCACTCTGGGCGCTGCTCGCGGCCAGGTACCGCGGCGAAGCGGCCGTGGCGGGCTTCGACCTGCTCAACGAGCCGCTCATAAGGAAGGACGCGGAGCATAACGGCCGGCTTGTCCCCCTTTACCTGCGGATCACGGAGGCCGTAAGGCGCGCCGACCCGGAGCGCATCGTCATCTGGGAGGGCGCACACTGGGCGACCGACTTCTCCGTGTTCGACGCGCTGGAGAGAGAGGACCTGCCGGAAAACCTCGTGCTCCAGTTCCACAAGTACTGGAGCACGCCCGACGAGGAGAGCCTCGGCGGTTTTCTCGGTACGGCCCGGCGGCTGGAGCTGCCGCTCTATTGCGGCGAGTCGGGCGAGAACAACCTGGACTGGTACGCCGCCATGTTCCCGCTGCTGGACAGGCTCGGCATAAGCTGGAGCTTCTGGTCCTACAAGAAAATGGCGACGCCGAACTCCGTCTCCGTGTTCCCCGAGCCCGAGCGCTGGGGCGAGCTGCTGGATTTTCTGGACGGAGGCGAGCCTCCCGCGAGGCCGCAGGAGATTTTCAACGACTTCCTCGCCTGCATAGGCCGCGCAGAGATACGCCGGGACGTCCTCTCGGCGCTCTGCCGGCGCCCGCCGGTACGCATACCCGCCGAAGCCTTCGACGGGTGTCGGGTATCCGGGCCCCGGGGCGCCGGGGCGGACTTCCGCCCCACCTCGCCCGTCACGATAATTTTTGCCGACGGACACACGGGCGCGCCGGATTTCCGCCGCTACGGCGGGGAGCCTCAGCCCGAGAGCGAGCGCATGCTCGTGAAGCTGCGGGAGGGAGACAGCGTGACCTACCGTGTCGCCTGCTCCGGCAGGATCCGGGTGCGGGTGTCGGCCTCAGCTCCCGGCGGGCTGTGGGCAGACGGCGGCTCCGGACTCGTGAGCTTGGAGCGCGAAGGCGGCGGGGCCTTTGTCGAACTGGACGGAAAGCTCACCCTGACCTGTGTGTCGGGCGAGGCGCTTTTGGATTATATAGAGGTATTTGAGCTATGAAAATAATGACCACATCCGGCGGGGCGGCGGGCCGCGCCGCGGTTTGCCGCACCTCTTTTCATCCGGACGCCGCGAACCGGGAGGAACTCATCCTCAACCTGTATCCGGAGGAACGCTTTCAGACCTTCCTCGGCTTCGGCGGAGCCGTCACCGACTCCGCGGCGTATGTGTACTCCACTCTGGCCCCCGAGCTCCGGGCCGAAGTCGTCGGGGCCTGCTACGGGGAGGAGGGGCTGGGCTATACGCTGGCCAGGAGCCATATCGACAGCTGCGACTTTTCGACGGAGCCCTACTGCGCGGACGCGCTGGAGGATGACGCGGCGCTTGAGCACTTTTCGCTTGAGCGCCCGGGCAAGTACATCTTCCCCATGCTGGACGACATAGTCCGGGCCTGTCCGGGGCTCAAGCTGATGCTCTCGCCCTGGTCGCCCCCGGCGTATATGAAGGACAGCGCGGAGCGCACCGGCGGAGGAAAGCTGCGCCCCGAATACTGCGGACGCTGGGCCAGGTATATGTGCAGGTACGCGCTGGAGTACAGACGGCGCGGATACGGCGTCTTCGCCATGTCTGTGCAGAATGAGCCGAACGCCGTCCAGAGCTGGGAATCCTGCCGATACACGCCGGAGGAGGAACGGGACTTCCTGCTCGGCTTCCTCGCCCCGGAGCTGCGAAGGCAGGGACTCGGGAACGTCGTGCTCACGATATGGGACCACAACAAGGAGCGCCTCTTCGACCGCGTGGACGCCATCTGCTCCGACCCCGAGGCAAACGCCTGCGCTGGCGCGGCGGGCTTCCACTGGTACGGCGGGGACCACTTCGACGCGCTCAGGCTCGTGCGCCGGAAGTACCCGGACAAGCTGCTCATGTTCACGGAAGGCTGCATAGAGTATTCAAAGGGCTCGCACGGCGCGCAGACCGCGAACGCGGAGCGCTATGCGCGGGAGATCCTGCACAGCTTCAACGCCGGCCTGAACGCCTTTTTCGACTGGAATGTGCTGCTGGACATGAGCGGCGGCCCGAATCACAAGGGCAACTACTGCGACGCGCCGATAATGGCGGACATCGTCGCAGGCGAGCTCAAGTACAATCTCAGTTACAGCTATATCCGGCACTTCTCCCGCTACATCCGTCCCGGGGCGGTGCGCATCGGCACCACCTGTTATGACAATGACCTGGGCTTCTGCGCCGCGTTCAATCCCGACGGCTCCATAGCCGCCGTGGCGCTGAACACCTCGGATGAGGAGAAAAGGGGCTTCGTCCGCCTGCACGGAAAGCTGGCCGAGGCCGTCTTTCCGGAGCACAGCATAAGCACCCTGCTCATAGGCGGAGAGGAGGCCTGACGTGGACTGCTGCTTTGACGGCGACGTCTTTGTGCTCCGGGATTACAACCGGGAGCCACCCTTTTCCGGGCTGCTGCCCGGCGTCGCCGGGCTCCGCGGGGTTCCGCTGTGGTGCTTTTATGTGAGCCGCGGCCAGGGCGTGGCGTCCTTCGGCGCGGGGGAGCGCGACGGCGCGATGATGGAATACGTCCCGGCCGTGACGGCGTATGAGGACACGGCGAGGAAGGGCTTCCGCACCTTCATAAGCTGCGGGGGGCGCTGCTTCGAGCCCTTTGCGCCCGACGACCCGGCCCAAAAGCAGGAGCTGCGCGTCAGCCGCGCGGCGCTGGAGCTCAGGGCCCTGCACGAGCCGAGCGACATCGAAGTCCGCGTCGAATACCGCATCCTGCCCGGCGAGGACATGGGCGCGCTCATGCGCCGGGTGACGGTACGGAACACCGGCGGCGGCAGCATAACGTTCAGGCTTGCCGACGGCATGGCGCGGGTGATACCGGCGGGCATACGCAACCGCGAGTTCCGCGAGATGGCAAACCTGCTCAAGAGCTATTTTGACGCCCGGCTCGACGGGAGCGGCGCCGCCCTCTTCTCCTCGCGCACGACGACGGAGAACACGGCCAGGGTGGGGAGCGTGCGCCGGAAAAATTTCTACTTTGCCTCAAGCGGGGGCCGGGCCATGAAGCTCGTCTGCGACCCCGTGCGGCTGTTTGGCCCCGACACGGCGCTGGGCAGGCCCGCGCGCTTCTACGAGGCCGGCTTCGACATGGGCGGAGCGCCCTCGGACGCCCGCGACGTCATCCCATGCGCCATGGCTCTGGGCGAGTTTTCCCTCGCGCCAGGCGGGGAGGCGGTGATAGACGCCTTTGCCGGGAGCGCGGACAGCGCGGAGCAGGCAGCGCTCTACACACATAAATTTACGGACAAGGCCTGGTGCGACGGCAAACACGCGCTCTCGGAGCAGGTGGTCTTGGAGCCGGCCTCGGCCCTCGAGCTCGAGACAGCGGAGCCTCTGTTCGACGCCTATGTGCGCCAGTGCCTGCTGGATAACGCCCTGCGCGGCGGCTGGCCCGTTACGCTGGGAGGCAGGCTGCTGCACCTGTACGGCCGCAGGCACGGCGATTTGGAGCGCGACTACAACTACTTCCGGCTTCAGGCCTCGCACTATTCGCAGGGCGACGGCAATTTCCGCGACGTATGCCAGAACCGCCGCAGCGACGTGCTGCTGTTCCCCGAAGCGGGCGAGAGCGAAGTTCTGGAATTTCTCGGCCTCATCCAGCCGGACGGATACAACCCGCTTGAGATACATCCCTCGCGGCTCGTCCTCGGGCCCGAAGGCCGGGGCGCGGCGGCGGAGCTGCTCCGCGGCGGGGAGGCGATAATAGAAAAGCTCTCCGCGGGCCTGAGCGCCGGAGAGCTGTGGAGCGAGCTGCGCTCCGCCGGATATGCGGACGCGGACGAGCTGACCGCCAGGCTCTGCCCCCTGTGCGAATACCGGGCGCACTATGAGTTCGGCGACGGCTATTGGATAGACCACTGGACCTATGTGCCGGAACTTGTGGACAACTACCTGAAAATGTACCCGGAGTCGCGGGACAGACTGCTGTTTTTCTCCCGAGTCGGTTGGCCGGAGGCGGGGGCGAGGCTCCGTCCCTTGCGCGAGCGGCTCACAGCCTCCGACCGGGGCCTGCGCCAGTATGAGGCGGTCAGGGAAGCGGCCCTCCCTGCCTCCGGTGCGCCGGAGACGAGCGTTTACGCCAAGCTGTTTTTCCTCGCCGCCCTCAAATGCGCCACCCTTGACCCCAGGCAGACCGGTATGGAGATGGAGGCGGGCAAGCCCGGCTGGAATGACGCGCTCAACGGCCTGCCGGGGCTGTTTGGAAGCAGCTCGTCCGAATGTGCGGACCTGCTTCTTCTCCTGCGAAGGCTGCGGGGCTGGTGTGACCTGCCGGAGGTGGAGTTCCCGTCCGAGTTCATCGGCTTTGCCCGCAGATTGAACGGCCTGCTGCACAGGTTTGACTTTTGCCGCGCGCCGTCCCTGGAGTTCTGGTTCGCGTCGCTGAAGCTGCGGGAGAAGTGGCGGGCCAGGGTATACTCCGGGGAGCTCGGCGGCGGGAGCGAGAATGTGACGCGCGAGGAGCTCCTGAACATTGTCCGCGGGCTTGAAGAGCTCGTTCAAAACGGCCTGCGGCGGGCAAAAAACAGCTCCGGCCTGCTCGACACCTATTTTATAAACGAGCCTGCCGTCGAGGGCGCTCTGCCGTCCGAGGATACCGTCGCGGCGGTGGAAAGCCGTCCGCTGCCGCTGTTTCTGGAGGGTCAGGCGAAGCTCATGCGCGTTTTCCCGGACGAGGCTCCGAGAATACATCACCTGGTCGAGGAAAGCCCGCTCTATGAACGCGAACTCAAAATGTACCGTCTCTGCGCGCCGCTGCACGGAGAAAGCCCGGAGTTGGGGCGCATAACGGCCTTTACGCCGGGCGTCTTTGAGCGGGAGAGCATCTTCCCCCACGCCGAGTTCAAATATCTGCTGTCGATGCTGGACGCCGGTCTGTACTCCGAGCTGTTCGAGCGCATGAGGACCGTGCTTCCGCCGTTTTTTGACCCGGCCCGATACGGGCGCAGCACGCTTGAAAACTCGTCGTACATCGTGTCGTCGGCAAACCCGGACGCGGAGCTGGCCGGCAGGGGCTTCGTCGGCCGGCTGAGCGGAGCGGCGGCCGAGGTCATCACTCTGTGCCTGCGCATGTTCCTGGGCGACAAGTTGTTTTACATGGAAGGCGGACAGCTCGCTTTCGCCGTGGAGCCCGTGCTGCCGGGCTGGCTGTTCAGGGAGGACGGAACCCTCAGCTTCCGCTATCTCGGCTGCCGGTTTTCATACGTCAACCCGTCAGGAAGGCACACCTATGGCCCGGACGGCGCAAGGCCCGGACGGCTTGTCTGCGGCAGCCATGAGTTCTCCCGCCCCCTCCTGCCGTCCGCCCTCGCGTCCCGGCTCCGTGAGAAAAAGCTCGAAGAGCTGACCGTCCTATTTGAATAGCCGAAAACCGAGTGTGTGAAAGGAGAAGCAATGAAAAACGCAAAGCGAATCGTAGCGATGACCCTTGTGACAGCGTTGTGCCTTTTCAGCTTCGTATTGACGGGCTCAACAGAGGCCATAGCGGAATATACGCCCACGCTGTCAATGCTGCACACAAGCGGAAAGTACATCTATAACGAGGAGAATGAGCGGATAACCCTGCGCGGCACCAACCTCGGCGGCTGGCTGATGCAGGAGGGCTGGATGACGCCCCTCGGTTCGGGTGAAATTGACCACAATTTCATAGTAAACATCACCGCGTCGGACACCAATGGAAACAATATTGCAGCGTATGCTAGCGACACCGTGACAGAAAACGGGCTGACCACAAACAACATGAACACATACTGGCAATCCACCTCCGCACAGGCCGCGGACAGCGCGGAGCTGCTGATAGAATTCGACAAGACCAGGTACTTCGACAGAATAGTTGTAGAAACGGGCCCCAATCATACCGGAGACTATCTCAGGGGCGCGGTCGTGTGGATGAGCAACAACTGGACCGACTGGTTTTCTCCGGCCTCGATAACCGTAGATGAGAGCAAGGCGTCGGAGGGCATTATAACTGTACTCACCGGTGAACAATCGGCAAAATATATCGCAATCCGGCCGGGAAGGGCTTCGGAGGACGGACAGTACTGGACCGTGGCAAACATAAGCCTCTGTATGACCGACGAATACAATGTCAGGAATCATCTCATACGCCGATTCGGTGAGAGCAGGACCAATGAGATGATAGCGACCTTCCAGGAAAACTACATCACAGAGGCCGATATTATAAACATTGCAAACATGAATATGAATTTTGTTCGTGTCCCCGTTTACTGGATGGACTTTGCCCTGAAGGACGGAACACTCAGAACGGATGCGGACAGCGGCTTTGCCAGGCTCGACTGGCTGCTAGAGGTCTGCGATGAAAACGGTATATATGTACTTATCGACTTTCACGGCGCGCCCGGGGGCGTGAATTGCTGGGCAAGCTGCGGACAGGCCAGCACAATTCCGACCGAGCTGTATGCCGGAGATCCCGATACAGTAGAATGGAATCAGAGCGTAGTACTCAACATATGGAGCGCCCTGGCCACTCGATATAAGGACAATCCGACGGTAGCCGCCTACGGACTCCTGAATGAGCCCGTGCTGAACTTCGACACGAACCCTGCGTATGAGAACCTTAAATACGGCTTTTATGACGAAATCTACGACACGGTGCGCGCCATTGACAACAACCATATAGTCATATTTGAGGAGTTCATGGACTGGAGCGTGGCAGCAAACCGGCCCGAGCGCCAGACCTGGACAAACTATATGTTCGATAAGCATCCGTACGACATGCCGAATTACCTGTCCTGGGACGCCCAGAAGTCGCTGGCAAACAACACTGTGTCCACGATGTCGCAGATACAGGACCAGTGGAACGTGCCCCTCATCGTCGGCGAGTTCTGCCTTTACTACTTTTCGGACGTGTGGGACGATTTTCTGTCCGACCTCAACGAAAACAGCATCTCCTGGACAAACTGGAACTATAAAGTCAGGGGAACGATATACGAAAGCGGCGGCGGTAATTGGGGGTACTATAACACCTGGGATGGCGAAGACCCGGACCTCATGCACGACAGCGCGAATGAGATAGAGGCGATTTGGGCCGCGACCGGGACCGCCTCCCATTACCAGGCAAACGAGCCGCACATAAACATAGTCTCCGCTAGGGCTGACGGAAGTACAAACCATCCATATGTAGCTCTGGACAGAAGTTCGTGGGTCGTGAGCGCAAACGGCAATCCGCAGTGGCCATATGACCCCGTATCGAACATGATAGACGGCAGCCTCTCAACTCGTTGGACAACAGGCGAGGCCCAGACCGCAGGACATTATGTGCTCGTCGATTTTGGTCAAACCGAAAACTTCGACAAAATAGTGCTGGAGCACGATGCAAATGATTATCCGGGGTCATACAAGGTCGAGATATCACAGGATGGAGCGGTATTTACCGAGGTAGAGCTGAACAATATTCACATAGGCTTCGGGCCTAAAATGGTTTTGCTGCCAAGCACGCCGCAAACATCGAGATATGTAAAGATCAGTTTAACAGGCCCAAATCCTATCGACAACTGGTGGTCTATCTGCGAACTTAATATACTATGGAGAAATGTACATGGTTGAATGCCTTCAGCCACGGAATAGAAGAGATGCCTTTCTGAGCGGCTCGGCTCTAACTGATAAAAGGCCCGGCGTTTGCAAAACGCCGGGCCTTGCTATATTCTTCGGCTTTTATCTTAGCGGCTGTATGTCGGCACCACTCTCCTTTTCCGGGTTACATGCGGAACGTATCGGCTGATCCTCAAAGTGTTGAACCGCGTCGTTGCTCATACCATGTGCCCCCCAAAAATTTTTATTTTATTGCACCATATTTTGCCTCAAGGTCAACTTTCACCGAATTTTTCGCGCCACTTCGAGCATGGCGGAGCAAAAGCGTTCCCATGGGTACAATGTTTTCAGCGGGGGTTCCCCTGGCTTGGTACGCCCGTTTGGGTCGAAAGGGCCCTGGGACGGGCCTTTGGCCCAAACGGAAACAGACGACGGCAAGAAATTCATGTGTACGTTAAGGGGCCCGGAGCATATGCTCCGGGCCCCTGTTTCAGGCGGCGGTTATTCCCTGAGCAGATAGGCATACTGGTCGTATACGGCGCAGATGGTGCGGCGCAGGTCCTCATACAGGCCGCAGCCGGGGTCGGATACCTCATACGCGCCCACCTGGCCGGCCAGCCGGACCCGGGTCGTTCCATCCGCCAGGCGGAGGAACCCGTCGTTTTCGCTGTGGTCAAAGTCCTCCTCGCTCCAGAACAGGGTGAGCTTCTCCCGGTAAGGACGGCTGTCGTAGGGGCAGAAGGTGGCGCAGTTGCCGCACTCGTTGCACATGCCGTCCACGTGGAGGATCTGGCGCATGGTCATGCCGGGCACCCAGACCGCCACGTTGGCACGGTTGGGGCAGACGCTGGCGCAGGTCTCGCACACGGTGGCGCAGCCCAGGCAGCGGCTGTCGGCGCAGCGTTCGCAGTCGGTGCAGAGGCTGCCGTGTTTTTCCAGCAGGGCCTGATAGCGCTCCGCTTTCCGGTTTTCGGCGGCATAGGTCTCGGTCTCCACTGCGGCAATGGCCCCTGCAGCGCGCGCGGCGTCCGCGATGGCCTCCACCACAGTGCCCGGCCCGTTCTGTCCGTCGCCTGCTACGTAGACGTGCTTCACGCTGCTCTCCAGCGTCTGCGGGTCTACCACGGCCCGGCCCCGTTCGTCTACGGCCAGAGCGTTGGAGCGGTAGAAGGCGGTGTCTACCTTCTCGCCCACCGCGGTGATGACGGTATCGGCGGGCAGGTCCACCGTCTCCCCGGTGTCCGCCGGGCTGCGGCGGCCGGAGGCGTCTGGCTCGCCCAGCCGCATGACCCTGCACCGAAGCAGGCCGTCCTTTACGCCCACGGGAGCGAGCAGTTCCCGGAACTCCACGCCGTCGGCCAGGGCCAGTTCCAGCTCCTCCTGATCGGCGGGCATATAGCGGCGGGTACGGCGGTACACCAGACGCACGTTCTTCACGCCGGGGATGCGCCTGGCGGCGCGGGCGGCGTCCATGGCGGTGTTCCCGCCGCCGATGATCGCCACGTTTTCGCCCAGAGTCAGACCGGCGGGCGCGGATTTGGCCTGCTCCAGAAAGTCGATGACATTGAGCGCCTGGCCGTACTCCAGCCCGGCGCTGCCCTTCTGCCAGGCGCCGGTGGCCAGGATCACGTCGGTATAGCCTGATGCCAGCAGAGCGCCCACGTCCGTGACGGTCGTGCCCAGCTGGAACTGGACGCCCATGGCTTTGCAGAGGGCAACGTCGTTGTCGATGGCGTCGTGGCCGATGCGGAATTCCGGAATCACATGACGAACGATGCCGCCCAGGGCGTCCCGGCGCTCAAAGACGGTCACGTCCACCCCGGAGCGGGCCAGGAAGTAGGCCGCGGACAGGCCGGCCGGGCCGCCGCCCACCACGGCCACCTTCTTGCCGGGCACAGGCGCGGCGGGCTTCCGGTCGGACAGCAGGGCGGCAAATCCGCCCTGGGCGGCCTCCAGCTTCTTGGCGCGGATGTAGACCGATTCCTCGTAGCTGCCCCGCATGCATTTGTCCTGGCAGCGGTGGGAGCAGATGGTGCCGGTAATAAAGGGCAGCGGGTTGCGCTGGGTAATGACCCGCAGGGCCTCCTCGTACCGGCCCTCGCCCACCAGACGCAGATAGGCGGGGATGTCCTGCTCAATGGGGCAGCCAGAGCGGCAGGGGGCGGTGAAGCAGTCCAGCAGAGGGACCTTTTGCTCCAGCTTTTTGGATGGGATGGGCTTCATGGGCTTGCGGTAGCGCTCCCCCGCCAGGGCGGCGTCCAGCAGGGCGTCCACCGCGGCCGCGTCGACTCCGCTCCAGGGGGCGCCCTTGCCCATCAGCGCCTGGCCGATCTGGGCAAAACGCTCATAGCCGCCGGGCTTGAGGACGGTGGTGGCCATGGTGATGGGCCAGATCCCCGCGCCGAACAGGCCCTCTGCGGAGAAGATGTCCGCGCCGCCGGAGTAGGAGATGCGCAGCCGGCCTTTGAATGCGTGGGTGAGCTGGCTGGCCAGGGAGAGCGTCAAGGGGAACAGGGGGCGTCCCGACATGTACATCTCCGCGCTGGGCAGCTCCCCGGCGGCTACGTCTACCGGGAAGGTGTTGGTCAGCTTCACGCCGAATTCCAGATCCCGCTCGCCGGTGAGCTTCATCAGCCGGTGGAACATCGGGATGGCGTCCTCCATTTGGAGGTCCTCCTTAAAGTGATGATCGTCGAACTGGATGTAATCGTAGCCGAGGCGGTCCAGAGTCCTGCGGGCAAAGTCATAGCCCAGCAGGGTGGGGTTGCACTTGACGTAGGTGTTCAGGTGCTTTTCCGTGATGAGATAGGTGGCGATGCGCTCGATCTCGTCGGGAGGGCAGCCGTGGAGGGTGGACTCGGTAATGGAGCGGCTGACCTGCGGGGAAATGGCCCTTACATACGCCGCGTCCACGGTTTGGAACCGCTCCAGATGCGCCAGGGTCCAGGTCACGCACTCCTGCCAGATGGGAGAGGCGGAGGCGTCCTTCATGCCTTCGATGTACCGGTCGATCTTCTCGCTCCGGATGCCCGCCAGGTCATAGCCCACGCTCATATTGAATACAAAGGCGTCCGGATCGCCCAGGCCCAGCTCCTTTGCCAGCAGCTTGCAGGCAAACCAGGCCTTTACATATTCTTCGTAGGCCTGGGGCACATAGAGCTCGGTGGACCACTCGCAGTTGTAGCACTCGTCGGCGGCGGTGATGCAGGGCTTGCTGACGCACCTGGCCAGCTCCTCGCCGTCCATGACCTGGACGGTCTTCAGCTCAAAGAACCGGCAGCCCGCCGCGTAAGCGGCGATGATGTTCTGGGCCAGCTGGGTGTTGGGGCCGGCGGCGGGGCCGAAGGGGGCTTCGATTTTTTCGTCGAAGATCGGCAGAGCGCCGCCGTCTTCGTGGCGGGGCAGCTTGGCCACCCCGAAAATACTGCCATAGGTATGATACTCGGATAAGGCCCAGTCCATCAGCTGGGAAAAGGGGATGGGACGCATGATATCGCTCATGACGGAGACCTCCTACATACAATAGATACCTTCTGCAAGGAATACCGGCCGCCGGTCCCCGGATGGACGCGGCGATCCGGGCTGCTCTGTGCGTCAATAGGCGCGGTGATTGAGCCGGCCCCATAGTTTTTTGGACTGCTCCAGACACCAGGCGTTGATCCTGTCCTCGTCGATCCCCACGAACTCCCGGTCCCGGTAGACAAGCTTACCGTTGATAATGGTGGTGCGGCAGTTCTTTCCCATCATGCCGAACAGCATGTGCCCGTCGATGTTTTCCGCGGAGAAGGGGGTAAAGGGCTTGTAATCCATGACGATCACGTCAGCCGCCGCGCCGGGCTCCAGCACGCCCAGCGGCTTTTGGAAGTAACGCGCGCAGATGGCGGGGTTGTTGCGGAAGAGCATGCCCATGGCCTCGCACCAGCCCACGTTGGGGTCGCAGGCGTTATGGCGCTGCATGGGCAGCAGCACCTTCAGGCTCTCCAGCATGTCGTGGGTGTAAGCGTCCGTCCCCAGGCCCAGGAGAATGCCGCGGGCATAGAGCTGGAGCACCGGAGAGCAGCCGACCGCGTTGCCCATATTGGACTCCGGATTGTGGCAGACCATGGTGCCCGTCTCCCTGAGAATGTCCATCTCGGCGGGAGAGATGTGGATGCAGTGGCCCAGCATGGTCTTCTCCCCCAGAATGCCGTTGTAGAGCAGACGGTTGACGGGCCGGCAGCCGTAATTGCGCAGGGAGTCGTACACGTCGTTCATACCCTCGGCCACGTGGATGTGGAAGCCGGTCATACCGTCGTTGGCCCGGACCATTTCCTCGAAGGTCTTGTCCGAGATGGTAAACAGGGCGTGGCCGCCGAACATGGCCCGGATCATGTCGTCGTCCTCGTCCCGGGCCCACCGGGCAAACTCTGCGTTTTCCCAGATGGCCTGAGCGCACTTCTCCGCGCCGTCCCGCTCGGATACCTCATAGCACAGATTGGCCCGGATGCCCACCTCATGGCACACGTCCTTGATGGCGAAGAGAGAGCCGGGGATCTCGCCGAAGGAGGCGTGGTGGTCAAAAATGGTGGTCACGCCGTCCCGGATGCAGTCCAGCACCGTGGCGTAGGCGCAGGCGCGGGTGCCGTCCAGCGTCAGGTGGCGGTCGATGTTCCACCACTGGCCGTCCAGCACCTCAAAGAAGTTGGTGGGGCGGAACCCGTCGATGGCCAGCCCCCGGGCCAGGCCGCTGTAGATGTGGGTATGTACGTTGATCAGCCCGGGCATGATGACGCCGCCCCTGGCGTCCACGAACTCTGCCTGGGGGTATTTGGCGCGCATCTGGGCCAGAGGACCCGCCTCCACGACCATCCCGCCGTCCAGGACGACCGCGCCGTCCTCCAGATAGGGGAGCGCCTCGCTCCGGGTGATGAGTCTGCCGTTGCCGACCAGCAGCATATGCCATTCCTCCTTCAGTTGATTTTAAAATTTATTCTGAGGATTTTGAGACAAAAAAAGCGTCCATTTCAGAAATGGACGTCGTCGCTCCGGCGGGCAGGCAGCGCCGAACGGAGCCCAGAGATCCATCCAGCCCGTGCGCGAAGCACTTCGTTGCAGCCACAACCAACCGTATCCAGTTGTAATTGGTCGAATGCAAGAGAAAAGTTCTCGTTGCAGTTCCATGATAGCATAAAACCGTCCGAAACACAATGATATTTTGCGAAAATCTAAATAATTTTTAGGGCATATAATTTTTGTTGAAATCACAGGGATTTGTGGTAGAATGAAAAAAAGACGACAGGAAAAGAGGGAAGCACATGCTTGACGCATCCACGCTGCAATTTCTGTTCCAGCTGGCCAAAGGCGTGGCAAGGCAGTTCGGCCCCAACTGCGAGGTGGTGGTCCACGACCTGGCCTCCAACGACCCGGACAGTTCCATCGTGGCCATTGAAAACGGCCAGATCAGCGGGCGCAAGGTGGGGGACGGCCCCTCTCACGCGGTGCTGGAGGCCCTGCGGGGCGGAAAGGGAACGGTGGAGGATCACCTGTGCTACCTGACCCGCACCCGGGATGGAAAGATCCTCAAGTCCACCACCATCTATATCCGGGACGATGACGGCAGACCCATCGGCATGTTCGGCATCAATTACGATATTACCCTCATGCTGGCCATGGAGGACGCCCTCAAGCAGTTTACCGCCACCGAGCGGGACGAGCAGGAGCCGGAGCACATCTCCCGCAACGTGTCCGACCTGCTGGACGAGCTGATCGCGCAGAGCGTGAAGATCGTGGGTAAGCCTGTGGCCCTTATGACCAAAGAAGATAAGGTGAAGGCCATCCAGTTTCTCAACGAGACGGGAGCCTTTCTCATCACCAAGTCGGGCGACAAGGTGTGCAAGTTTTTCGGGATTTCCAAGTATACCCTGTACAGCTATATCGACGAAGCAAAAGAGACGTAGAGACCCTTTGCAGAGCGGACCGGCCGGAGAGCCGGTCCGCTCTGCGTCTGTGGACAAGGTGGCCTTGCCGCTTCAGCGGCGCTCGGGCGGGTCCTTGGGCAGAAGCTGATTGAGCAGGATGGCGGTCAGGGTGGAGAGCACCACGCTGGAGCTGCCGAACACGGTGGTGACCCAGGCGGGGAACCCGGCCAGACACGCCGGACCCACGGTGGTGACGCCCACGCCCAGCGCCACCGCCAGGCCCACCACGGTGGAATTGCGCATGGTGAAGGTCTGCTGTGTGATCATACGGATGCCGGTCATGGTGATGGTGGCGAACACCGAGATCGTGGCTCCGCCGATGACGGCGTAAGGGATGGTAGTCAGCAGGGCGGAGAGCTTTGGAATAAACCCGGCCACCAGCAGCACCAGGGCGGCCAGGGTGAAAACGGCCCGGTTGATCACCTTGTTCACCGTCACGATGCCCACGTTCTGGCTGTAGGAGGCGGCGGGCAGGCCGCCGAAAAGGGCGCCGATCACGCTCATGACGCCCTGGCCGATGATACCGCCCGAGAGCTCCTGGTCGGTGGGCATGCGGTCCATGCCGCCCATGGTGGTGGAACTGAGATCGCCGATGGTCTGCACGGAGTTGACGATGTACATGATGGCCATGGAAACGCAGGCGGCCACATTGAACTCGATGGGGAAATAGAGGGGGACCGGCGCCTGGAAATACCCGGCGGCGGCCACGCTGTCAAAGCTGACCATACCCATGAGCAGGGCCACGACGTAGCCCACCGCCATTCCCCACAGGATAGCGCCCAGCTTGAGCACGCCCTTGGTAAAGTTGTTCAGAACGAAGACCACCGCCAGGGTGATAAAGGCTACCAGCCAGTTTTTCCAGCTTCCGAAGTCAGGCTGTCCCGCGCCGCCGGCCATATATTTGACGGCAGTGGGGTAGAGGGAGAGGCCGATGGTAAAGATGACCGTGCCGGTGACCAGCGGCGGGAAAAACCGCCGGATCTGCTTCAGAAAGATCCCAAAGAGAACGGCCACGCAGCCGCCCGCGATCTCGGCGCCCAAGATGGTCCCCAGGCCGAATGCGCCGCCGATGGAGGTGAGCGTGGGAACGTAGGCAAAGCTGATGCCCATGATGACCGGCAGGCCGGAGCCGAGGCGCCGGAAGAGAGGGAAGAGCTGGAGCAGGGTGGCCAGGGCGGTCAGGATCAGAGAGACCTGGATCATAAGGGTCGTATCGGCGTCGCTCAGGCCGCAGGTGGAGGAAACGATGATCGCGGGGGTGATGACGCCTACTACGGCGGCGACGACATGCTGCAGGCCCAGCGGAATCAGCTGGCCTGCCGGCGGGACCCCATTCCAAGCAAAGACCGATGCCGGGGTGCGTGGTGTAGTACCCATCAAACTTACCTCACAAAATTTTTTTAGAACTAAAGGAAATTTTGGTTTACACAAACTATACCTCATTTTCGACCCGGCTGCAAGTGGAACTTGCGGCGGGAAGAGAAAAAATAGACAGCAAAATTTGTGAAAATCGACGGGTACTATTTGTGGAAAAACGGAAATGCACCCCGTGCGGCGGGATTCCGCGGCACGGGGTGCATAACACATGCGGGAGGATGGACCGGCACGGCGGCAGATCACTTGACGGCGACCGCCTCGATCTCAAAGAGCGCGCCCTTGGGCAGCGCGGCGACCTGGACGCAGGACCGGGCGGGGGCCTGGCCGGTGAAATACTCCGCATAGATGGAATTGACGGCGGCAAAGTCGTTGATATCGGTCAGGAACACGGTGGTCTTGGTCACGTCGGCAAAATCCATGCCGGCGGCCTGGAGCACGGCGCCCAGATTATCCAGCGCCTGACGGGCCTGGGCCTCCACGCCCTCGGGCAGCGCGCCGGTGGCGGGGACCAGGCCCAGCTGGCCGGAGGTATACAGCGTGTTGCCCGCCAGCTTGGCGTGACAGTAGGGGCCTACGGCGGCGGGGGCGTTTGCGGCAGAAATGGTTTTATTCATGGGAAAAGACCTCCTGATGTAATTGTGTGTCTTCATTATATCGGCTGTCAGAAAAAATGCAAGGGGGTCTCAAAAAAAGTTTGATGACAAAAACGTCACAAAACTGTAAGGACATCTTATGGCAGCGCCGAAGCGGGTATGATAGGATGAGCAGGAAAAGGAGGGATTCCAATGGAACCCATACTCAACGTGGAAAACCTGCAGAAATATTACGGAGCCCGGGGCAGCGTGACCCGGGCCATCGACGATTTCAGCTTTCGGGTGAACGAGGGCGAATTTGTGGGCATCATGGGGGCTTCGGGCAGCGGAAAGACCACGCTGCTCAACTGCATCGCCACCATTGACCGCCCAACCGCCGGGCACATCAGGATCGAGGGAAAGGATGTGACGGGCCTGAAAGGCAAGGCCCTGTCCCAGTTCCGCCGGGAACGGCTGGGCTTTGTTTTCCAGGACTGCAACCTGCTGGATACCCTCACCGCCTTTGAGAACATCGCTCTGGCGCTGACCATCCTCAAAACCCCTGCCGGGGAGATCGAAGGACGGGTTCAGGAGACCGCCCGGCTGCTGGATATTACCCCCTGCCTGAACAAGTTTCCCTACCAGCTCTCCGGAGGCGAACGGCAGCGGGTGGCGGCGGCCCGGGCCATCATCACCCGTCCGGCTCTGGTGCTGGCCGATGAGCCGACCGGAGCCCTGGATTCCAAGTCCGCGCGGCTGCTGCTGGACCGGTTTGAAGAGCTCAACGGGGCGCAGAGGACCACCATCCTCATGGTGACCCACGACGCCTTTACCGCTTCCTACTGCCGCCGCATCCTCTTTATCAAGGACGGGCGGCCCTTTACCGAGCTGGTGCGGGGAACCAGAGGGCGCAAGGACTTTTTTGCCCGCATCATCGAGGTGGTTACGCTGCTGGGAGGTGACTCGGGCGATGTTCTCTAAGCTGGCCTTCCAGAATGTGCGCCGGAGTTTGAAGGATTATTCGGTGTACTTCCTCACCCTCACGTTCGGCGTGTGCATCTTTTATGTATTCAACTCCATGGAGTCCCAGTACGTCATGGAGATCCTCCTCTCCGCCAACAAGAACATGATCCGCGTCATCCTTCAGCTCATCGACGTGGTGTCCGTCTTCGTATCCGTGGTGCTGGGCTTTCTGATCCTCTACGCCAACGGCTTTATGATCCGCCGCCGGAAAAAGGAGCTGGGCACCTACCTGCTGCTGGGCCTGGACGGAGGAAGGGTGAGCGCCCTGCTGTTCCTGGAGACCCTGCTCATCGGCGTGTTTTCGCTGGGCATAGGCCTGCTGCTGGGGGTGTTCCTGTCCCAGTTCATCTCCGTGTTTACCGCCGGGCTCTTCGCCGTCAGCATCCCGGAGTTTCACTTCGTCTTTTCCCCCAAGGCGCTGGGCAAGACCCTGCTCTACTTTGGAGTCATCTTTCTGGTGGTGATGCTCTTCAACTCCTTTCGGGTCTCCCGGCAGAAGCTCATCGACCTGCTCCGGGCCGACCGGGAAAATCAGGACCTGAAGCTCAAAAGCGTTGGGGCCTCGGTGGTCATGTTCCTGACCGGGGCCATCCTGCTGATCATCGCCTACGCCATGCTCCTCGTCCGGGGCATTTTGCGGGTGGACAATCTTTTTTTCCTCATGCTGGCCCTGGGCACTGCGGGCACGCTGCTCTTTTTCCGCTCGCTGTCCGGCTTTTTGCTGAAGATCTGCCAGGCCAACAAACGCCTTTATTATAAGGGACTGAACATGTTCCTGCTCCGGCAGTTCAACTCCCGCATCAATTCCACCTATGTGTCCATGACGGTGATCTGCCTGATGCTGCTGCTGGCCATCGGGATCACCGCCTGTTCCGTCGGGCTGAACAATACCGTCTCCGCCATTACCGCGGAGAACGCCCCTTACGACGTAACGGTGCGCTTCTATTGTCACGGCGGAGACGGGGCGGAGCCGGAGCTGGAGAAGTGGCTGGCGGCGGGGGGCTTCGACCCGGAGCAGGAACTGGCGGAATCGGTGCGGTTTGACATCCGGCAGGTGGAACTGGAGCCGCTGACGTATTCGGTGGGGGACCGGGAGTATACGCAGACCAGCCTGGATGCGATCTCGCTGACGGACTGCAACCGGCTGCTCGCCCTCCAGGGCCGAACGCCCCTGGCGCTGACGGAGGGGGAATACGGCCTTTTGTGGGGGACCTACATGGCTGAGGAGAGCTTTTGGAAGAGCCTGTGGGCGGACCGGCCCGTGGTGGTGGCGCAGGGGCGCGCCCTGCTGGCGGGCGGCGACGTGCAGGCGGTGGTTCTCACCGGGGACAGCGTGTACAGCAGCATGCTGGTGCTGCCAGACGCCCTGGCGGCCTCCGGCACGCTGTCCAGCCGCAACCTGGTGGGCAACTATGCCCCCGGCATTGACCCGGAGCAGGCGGACGAGCGCCTGGCGCAGGCCATGGGGAACCTGGTGCCCCGGGACTATGACAGCGGCGGGAACGGTTACGGCTACGGCTGGGACAGCCGGGTACAGATCTACCTGCAGACCATGGGGACCAAGATCCTGGTGCTCTTCCTGGGCATTTATCTGGGCATCGTTTTCCTGCTGTGCTCGGCGGCGGTGCTGGCGCTTCAGCAGCTTTCCCAGGCGGCCGACAACCAGAACCGCTATCGGGTGCTCGCCCGGCTGGGCGTGGAGGAACGGATGCGGGACCGGTCCATCTACGTGCAGGTGTTCCTGGCTTTTTTCCTGCCGCTGGCGCTGGCGGTGGTCCATGCGGCGGTTGGCATGACGTCCGCTAACGCCGCCATTGCACAAGTCGGCCGGGTGGACTCGGCGGCCTCCAGCGCGGTAACGGCGGTCTTTATCCTGGTCGTCTACGGGGCCTATTTCCTGGCCACCTGCTGGGGCAGCCGGCGGATCATCCGGGGAAGGTAGGGCCGCGCGTGCCGGGCCCGGACTTCTTACCGGGCGCAGCGTCGAAAAAGGCCTTGCAATCAGCGGGAAACTATGCTATGATAAAAGCCACGTTTGAAGCGGCGCGGTATCCTTGCGCCCCAAAATAGCAGCAAAGCGCCCCTCCAGGGGCGGAAAGGACGATGTAACGTGGAGATCGCAAAGCTGGTTCTGAGCATTATCGACATGCTGGCGGCGCTGTTCCTGGTAGCCGTGGTGCTGCTCCAGTCCGGAAAGAGCGCGGGACTGTCCGGCGCCATCGCCGGCGGGGCCGACACTTTCCTGTCCAAGAACAAGGCCAAGAGTTGGGACGCCAAGCTGGCCAAGATGACCAAGTGGGTTGCCATCGGATTTATGGTGATCACCTTCATCATCTGCCTGATCTGAGCCAATGAAAAGACGCCCTCCCGTTTTTGCCGCGGGAGGGCGTCTTTTTTGCAACCCCGCCGCCGGAGCGGGTATAATAAAGCCCGGGGAGCGAGTGAAACGATTGGAAAGGAATCGAGACCATATGAAACAAACAGAAGGAACGGTGCAGGGGATCTATCAGGCCACCGGCCGGGGCTTTGGCTTTTTGATCCCGGAAGAGGGGGAGGATTATTTTATTCCGCCCCGCTGCGACGGCGGCGCATGGAATGGGGACCGGGTCGCCGTCCTGCCGGACCGGACCGAGGCGGCCCGGGGGGAGCGGCGTACCGGCCGGGTGGTGGAGGTGCTGGAGCGGGCCAACCGGGTGGTCACCGGCGTGCTCCAAAAGCACAACCGGGAGCTCTGGCTCCAGCCCGACCAGGAGCGCCTGCCCGGGCCCATCCAGGTGCTGGGCAAAAGCCGCCTGGCCCGGGCGGGGGACAAGGCCGCCGTGGCCATGACCAGCTTCGGAAGCGCCAAGCACCCGCCGCTGGGCGCCCTGCGGCGGGTCTTCGGCCCGGCGGCCAGCCGGGAGGCGGCGGTGGAGGCCATTCTGTACAACTACGAGATCGATCCCGCGTTTCCCGACGCGGTGCGCGCCGCGGCTCAGGCGGCGCCGGAACAGGTGGGGCCGGGGGAGCGGGAGGGACGGCTGGATCTGCGGGACAAGCTCATCTTTACCATCGACGGCGCCTCCGCCAAGGACCTGGACGACGCGGTGAGCCTGGAACAAGACGAGCAGGGCCGCTGGGTGCTGGGGGTGCACATCGCGGATGTGAGTCATTACGTCCCCGCCGCTTCCCCGCTGGATCTGGAGGCCTGGGAGCGGGGCACGTCGGTCTATTTTGCCGACCGGGTGGTCCCCATGCTGCCGCCTGAATTGTCCAACGGCATCTGCTCGCTGAATCCACGGGTAGACCGGCTGACGCTCTCCTGTCTCATGACCCTGACGGCGGAGGGAGAGCTGGTGGGGCATACCATCGTCAAGAGCGTCATCCGTACCGTGGAGCGCATGACGTACGACGACTGCAACGCGCTCCTGGCTGGGGAGGAGGCGGCCCTGACGCAGCGGTACGGGGCGATCCTGCCCACGCTGCGGGACATGGCCGCCCTGGCCGCTGTGCTGGAAAAGCGCCGCCGCCTGCGCGGGAGTCTGGACCTGGACAGCAGCGAGAGCGCCATCCGCTGCGACGAAACGGGCGCGCCGGTGGAGGTGCAGGTACGCCGGCCGGGCGTGAGCGAGAAGCTGATCGAATCCTTCATGCTCTCGGCCAACGAGTGTGTGGCCGCCCACCTGAAAGCCCTGGGCAAGCCCTGCGTCTACCGGGTGCATGAAAAACCCTCCCTGGACAAGACCGAGAAGCTGAAGAGCATGCTCGCTCCTCTGGGCTATACCCTGGGGGCCGCAGACCAGTTTTCCCTGCAGAAGCTGCTGGCCCAGGCGCAGGGAAAGCCGGAGGCGGCCGCGGTGTCCAGCCTGGTGCTGCGCAGCCTGATGAAGGCCCGTTACGATACTGAGGACCTGGGTCACTTTGGCCTGGCGGCAAGGGACTACTGTCACTTCACCTCGCCCATCCGCCGCTATCCGGACCTGATGGTCCACCGCATCCTCACCGCCCTGCTGGATGGAACGCTCCGGGGGGCGTCGGAGAAAAAGCTTGCCGCCGCGGCGGCGCGGGCGGCGGTGCAGTCCTCGCAGCGGGAGATCGCCGCGCAAAACGCCGAGCGAGAGATCGAAAAGCGCTACCTGGCCGAGTTCATGCAGGCCCACCTGGGCGAGACGTTCCCCGCCGCGGTCTCCGGCGTCACCCGCTTCGGCCTGTTCGTCATGCTGGGCAGCGGCGTGGAGGGCCTGGTGGGGGTCGAGGCGCTGCCCGGAAGCGGATGGCATTACGACGAGCAGCGCATGTCCCTCACAAGCTTTGACGGCAGCCGGGTCTTTTCCTTTGGGATGCCGCTGGAGGTGGTGTGCACCGGCGCGGCGCCGGAGAGCGGGCAGATCGATTTCCGCCTGGCCGGGGAGGCTGCGCCGGCTCCGCCGGCGCAGCGGACGGAGCGCAGGGAACCCTCCCGCCCCGGCCGCCGCGACCGGAATCCGCGGGCCATGCATGTGCCCAAAAGCCGGAAAGGACGGAAGAAACGATGACGAAACGGAATTTGATCGCGGCGCTATTACTGGTTGTATTTGCACTGCCCTCCGCCTGCGCCCTCCGGCCCGGGACGGAGGATCCCCCCGTGCCCCAGGGTACGGCCCTGCCCGCGTCCTCCCCGGAACCCACCCCCACGCCGGAGCCGTCCCCCACGCCGGAGCCCACGCCCACCCCGGACCCGATCGCGGAGCAGCTGGCCGGGATGACGCCGGAGCAGATGGTAGGGCAGCTGCTGGTGGCGGGTATTGAGGGCGCCGCGCCCGGCGCGGACGCGGTCCAGGCGGTGCAGGAGTATCAGGTGGGCGGCGTCATCCTCTTCGGCCGCAACGTGGAGAGCGCCGGTCAGCTGGCCGAGCTGACCAACGGCCTCAAGCAGCTCAACGCAGACGCCGTGCCCCTTTTCCTCTGTGTGGACGAGGAGGGAGGACGGGTCTCCCGGATGCCGGAGGAGGTAATGGACCTTCCGAGCGCCGATACCTTTGGACAGCGGCACGACGCGTCTGAGCTGACACGGCTGGGAC
Organism: Flavonifractor sp. DFI.6.63; assembly: GCF_024462255.1. Lineage (NCBI taxonomy): Bacteria > Bacillati > Bacillota > Clostridia > Eubacteriales > Oscillospiraceae > Flavonifractor > Flavonifractor sp. DFI.6.63. The sequence goes on from NZ_JANGBE010000015.1 coordinate 47,486, forward strand.
AGACCCTGGGCATGGAATGCGCGGCCTTCGGCTTCAACCTGGATTTTGCTCCGGTGGCGGATGTGCGGAGCAACCCGGAGAACACCGTCATCGGAGACCGCGCCTACAGCGGCGACCCCGGCCGGGCGGCGGATGCCGCCGCCTGGGTGGACGGCGGGATGCGGGAGGCCGGGATCATCAGCGTGTGGAAGCATTTTCCCGGTCACGGCAATACCGCCACGGATTCCCACCAGGCGCTGCCGGTGGTGGAGCTGTCCCGCGAGGACTGGGCCCGGGGCGACGCCGTCCCCTTCCGCAGGGCGGTGGAGTGCGGCGCTCCGGCCGTCATGGCGGGGCATATCCGGATGACCGCGTTTGACCCGGAGTATCCCGCCAGCCTGTCCCACGTGCTGGTGAGCGAGGTCCTGCGGGAGGAGCTGGGCTTTACCGGCGTGGTGTGCACCGATGATCTGACCATGGGGGCGATCTCCGATACTTACGGCATGGGGGAGGCCGCCGTGCTGGCGGTGGAGGCGGGGTGCGACCTGCTGTTGGTCTGCCACGGCGCGGACAATCTGACGCAGGCCCGTCAGGCGCTGCTCGGCGCCGTGGACGGCGGGCGCATCTCCCCGGCGCGGCTGGAGGAGAGCGTCTACCGCATCCTGGCGCTCAAGGCGGAATACGGCCTGACCAACCAGACGGTGGAGGCGCCCGATGTGGCGGCATTGAATCAGGCGGTCCAGGCGCTTTTGGGGGAATAGGGAACCTTTGGGGAGGCTGCGCCGTCTAACAGGGGACTGGAGGCGACGGAAATGAGACAAAGCGTTTTGCTGCCCCTGCTGCTGGCCGCGCTTCTCCCGCTGACGGCCTGCGCCCGGGCGGAGGAGGCGCCGGAGACCCCTGAGGCGGACGGGACGGCCGTCAAACAGGTGCGCCTGGTGGACACGGCGCAGGACGGCAGCCTCATCGTGGCCGGAGAGGCGCGGGGCGACGTGCTTACCCTCTCCCCCGATGAAGTGAGCATCCTCTGGGACGGTGTGGAGCGCTCGCCCGAAGCGCTGCGGGACGGGATGCTGCTGGAGGTGGGTTACGGCGGCACGATCCTGGAGACCTATCCGGCCCAGTTCTACCAGCCCCGGAGCATCACGGTGCTGGAGGAGGGGGAGGATCTGTGCGGACTTTACCTGCAGGTCCTGAACGACCTGTGGGCGGACGCCCTGGGCGGCGAGAGCGGCGTGGAGACCATCGGCGTGGACGCCTCTGCCCTGGAGGGGCTGAGCGAAGGGGAAACGGACGCAATGGCCTATGCCTTCGGCATGGCCCATCAGACCGGCCTGCCCCTGCGGGGGACCTTCGACGAGCTGACGGAACAGGGCTATATCGAGCCGGCGGGGGACGGGCCCGGCCGCTGGCCCGGCGGGGCTCTGTTCCGCCTGGAGGGGAGCGCGGACACGGGCTTTCAGGTCTGCTGCTGGACGGGTACGGAAGTGATCTGGCGCTGCAGCGCCGCCCAGGACGCGGCGGGGAACTGGTCCTACCGGACGGACTCCGCGGCGCTGACCTGCGGCGGAAGCAAACCGAATATCCCCAAGGGAGGGCCGCCTGTCTGAAAACAGTAGACGGGCGGCCCTTTTTTCGCTATATTGGAACGGAAGGGGGGGAACGGCATGAAGGTGGAGGTGCGCATCGACCCGAATTGCGGGGAGGCGTCGGCGGTCATTACCGCCCCGGCCCTGACCGACGAGGTGCGCTCCCTGGCCGCCCGGCTGGAGGGGGGCGGCGTCCTCATCGGCTGGCGGGAGGGGAACGCCTTCCCCCTTCGGGAGGAGGAGCTGCTGCGCTGCTACGGAGAGGACAAGGGGGTGCGCGCCCAGACCCTCGGCGGGGTGTACGACCTGCGGGAGCGGCTGTACGAGCTGGAGGGCAAGCTGGACCGACACGCCTTCGCGCGGATCTCCCACTCTGAGATCGTCCATCTGAAGCAGGTGACCGCTCTGGACCTGTCCCTCAGCGGCACCATCCGCATCACCCTCGCCGGGGGAACGGTGTGCTATGCCTCCCGCCGGTATGTGAAAAAGATCAAACAGGCTCTCGGCCTTTGAGAGGAGGAAGCTCCATGTCCACCATCCGTTCCAGGCTGCCCCGGCTGCTCCTTGGGGGCGCGCTGGGGGCGGCGGCCTATCTGCTGCTGTCCTTTGTGACCCAGCCGGGGGCCCTCTTCGGCGGCTCCCTGGAATTGGCGTTCACCTTCTGCTTCGATTCCCGGGTGCCCGAGGTCCTGGGGGCGGCGCTGGGGATCGCCCTTTGGTTTGCCTTCGGGGCGGAGACGGCCGTGGCCACCCTCCCCTTCGCCGCGGAGGGGAGGGCCCTGCTGCTGCGCTCCCTGGCCCACCTTGCCCTCATGGCCCTCACCCTGGCGGCCTGGGTGCTTCTCAATTTCGGGGCCGCGGAGCTGCCCTTCTTCCTGGTCCCCTTCCTGCTGGTGTACGCCCTCATCTGGCTGGGCCGGTGGGTGGGCTGGTGCGCCGAGCTGGCCGCCATCCGGGAGAAGCTTGGGCTTGCCCCGGGCCGCTCCCTGTTCCACTGGCGGGAGACCCTGCCCTACCTTAGCTTTGCCGTGCTGCTCTGCCTGGCGGCGCCCTTTGTGCTCCGGCTGGCCGATGCCCCGGACGTCCCCCTCCTCAGCATCCTGTACGGCTTTCTGCTGCTGCCGGTCAGCGGCTTCGCCTCCGGCTTCTCCCTGGGGCGGCGGCAGGGCCTGTGCCCCCTCTACCCCCTGGCCTGCGCCGGGTGTATGCTGCTCTTCCTCCCCCTGGCCCGGCTGATCTCCAACATGGCCGACGGGGTGCTGGTGCCCATCGCCCTGTGCGCCGCCCTGCTGGGCAATTTGGCGGGGGCGGCCCTGCGCCGGTACCGGAGGGGCTAGGAAAGCGCGGCGGCCTATGCTATAATGGGGCCATCTGAAGAAAAAGAGGGATCTGGATGGAAAAGACCGGCGGTAAATCCATCAGCTTTTTTGGCCTTGTGGCCATGGGCATCGGGTGCATGCTGGGCACCAGCTGGCTGCTGCTGACCGGTACGTGGCTGGAGACGGCGGGAGGACCACTGAATCTGGCGGTGGCCTTTGCCCTGTGTATTGTGATCGAGCTGCCCTTCGCCTTCGCCTATATGGAGGCCATCCCCATGCTGCCCCTGCCTGGGGGCGAGGTGGTCTACTCCTATGCCGCCTTTGGAAGCCGCGGCGGATTCGCCGTGGGGTGGGCGGGCATACTGATGAACACCATCGTGTTCTGCTGGGTGGATCTGGCCGCCATCTCCCTGCTGGACGAGCTGTTCCCCGTCCTGAAGCGGACGGGGGTGCTCTACCGGGTGGGGGATTTCCCCGTCACCCTGCCCAATGTGATCATCCAGCTGGCGCTGGCCGGGGCGATCCTGTATATCCAGCTCCGGGGCGCCAATGTATGCGCTTCGCTGGCCAAGATCGCCACAGTGGTGCTGCTGAGCATGTGTCTGGTGGGCCTTGTGATCTGTTTTGCCCATTTTGACCCGGCGGTCTACGCCTCCGACGGAGGGCTGGAGTTTGATTTCGGCGGCTCGGCATCGCTGCTGTCGCTGCTGGTTTTTTCAGTAGCCGGGTGGGAGACGGTGTCCAAGGCCGCGGCCGATGCCACCGGGCCCGCCGCCCGCAAGGCGGGGGCGGCGCTCATCACTTGTCTGCTGCTGGTCACCGGCATCCTCTGCCTGGTATCCACCGCCGTGGCGGGCAATCTGCCCTGGCGGGAGACCATGGGCCATACCGCCGCCTTTGCCGACGTTCTGGTGGGGATCACCGGCATTCCCGCCGTGCGCATCCTGTTCCTGATCACCGCCTTTGTGGGCGCGGTGGGGGTGATGAATTCCACCCTCTATTCCTCTGCACGGATGCTCTACGGCCTGTCCTGCTTTGCGCTGGTGTCCCGGAAGTTCTCCGTCCTTCATCCCAAATACGCCACCCCGGCGCGCTGCGTGTATTTTACCGCCGCGTTCGTGGTGCTTACGCCCTTTACGGGGAAGCTCTTTTTCCTGCCCTTCATCAACGTGGCCTCTCTGACCACCATCGTCATGTGGGTCATGTCTTTTGCCGCGGTGCTCCGGCTGCGGAAGACCCGGCCCGACCTGGAGCGGCCGGTGCGCATGCCCGGCGGGCGTCTCACGGCGGCGTTCGGGACGATCGCGTCGGTCTTTCTGGCGGGGAACATTTTGCTGCCCATGAGTCCGGGCGCCCTGGGGGGACTGGAGTACCTTCTCTCCGCCCTGTTGGCGGCGCTGGGCATGGTCCTTTACCGCTTGCGGGACCGTTCGCTCTCCGGAGCGGAGCGGGAGGCGCTGATCTTCGGGGGGCGGCTGAGCCGGACGAAAGGAGAGACGCAGGATGAAACGGACGGTACGGCTGTATAATATCCTCCTGCCCATCTGGCTGCTGTGGATCTTTCCCCAGGTGTGGCTGATTGTCCTGCCCGGCAACCTGGCCATCGACTGTGCGGTGCTTCTGCTGACCCTGCTGGCGCTGGGCTGTACGGCCAAACAGGCGGTGCTCCGCCGGGTGTGGTGGCGGGTCTGGCTCAACGGCTTTTTGGCCGACGCCGCCGGAGTGGTATGGATGCTGTTGGGGCTGCTCCCGATCCAATGGGCGTGGTGGGAAGAATCGATTTCCGGCATCATGGGCAGACCCTTCCGCTCTCCCCTGTCCCTTTTCTGGACGCTGGCCGGGGTGGCGCTGGCCGGGGTGTGCATCTATTTCCTGGACCGGCGGGCCCTGCGCCGCTGTCCCGAGCTGGAGCCGCGCCAGCAGCACATTGCCGCCCTGGCTCTGGCCATAGGCACTGCTCCCTGGCTGTTTTTGCTCCCCGCCTATTGACAGACGGGACGGTCGAAAAAGGGGGCGAAGCCAGCGGTAACGCGGTTTTTCGGCGGGCGGAAAGGCGGCCTTTTTTCGATCCCTTTTACCTTATTTGTGCATTTGGAGTATCCTTCGTCAAAATAACAGGGGCAGCCTCAAGATGAAGCTGTCCCTACAAATTTGAATTTGCTATCTTTTTTGAAACGAGCAGCTTTGCATCGGCCAAATCGTTGTCATTCAGTATTCTGAAATGGATCCATCCTCCATCTGAACACGGGTATCTGTTATCAACGCACTCACGGGCTTCAGAATGTAATGATTCATATACCGACGCAAACGTTGCATTCGGAAGTCTGAGCATAAGGGTGAATGCTCCGCTTTCGGCAAAAATATCGCATATCAGTTTTTTCTTTTTTCTGTGAGTAACACACCATCCATATTTGTTTCCGTAGGGAAACCTGATACTTTCTTCCGTGCCGTGTTCTCCTGTCAGATATCTGTTCAGTTCCTCAAACCTTGCGCTGTTTTCGGCGCAATACTCCGATAGATTCTGTTTTGAATATAAAAAATTTTTTTCCAGCAGTCTTTCGTACATTTTTCTTCTCCCGCAAATTAAAATTTGTCACCATTTAATACCCACATGTATTTTATCATGCAGGCAAACTATTTTCAATATATAGTCAAATCGCCGGAGATTTTAAGCGTGCACAGATAAGGTGAAAGGGCCTTTTTTTCATGGACCCTTGAAAAATCAGTGAAAAATGGTATACTATTGCCCACTGAGACTTTATTTTTTAGAAATAAGAGGGAACGAGCATGCAACGCACAAAAATCGCACAGATCTTTGCCGACCGGGAGCAATTCGGCGGCAAGGAAGTCACCGTCTGCGGCTGGGCCCGCACCATCCGGGATATGAAGGGCTTCGGGTTCGTCGAGCTCAACGACGGCTCCTGCTTCAAGAATCTGCAGGTCGTCCTGGATGCCGCCGCTCTGGAAAACTATAAGGACATCGCCGGGCAGAACGTGGGCGCGGCCCTGTGTGTCACCGGCGCCGTGGTGCTGACGCCCGAGGCCAAGCAGCCCCTGGAGCTGAAGGCCGCGGCCATCGCGGTGGAAGGGCCCTCCAGCCCGGAGTATCCCCTCCAGAAGAAGCGCCACAGCGTGGAGTACCTGCGTACCATCGCCCACCTGCGGCCCAGGACCAACCTGTTTTCCGCCGCCTTCCGGGTGCGCAGCGTGGCGGCTCACGCCATCCACACGTTTTTCCAGGACCGGGGCTTCGTCTACGTCCATACGCCCATCATCACCGCCTCCGACTGCGAGGGGGCGGGGGAGATGTTCCGGGTGACTACCCTGGACATGGACCATGTGCCCAAGACCGCGGACGGCCAGGTGGACTATGCCCAGGATTTCTTCGGCAAGAGCGCCAATCTGACCGTTTCCGGACAGCTCAACGCGGAGAGCTTTGCCATGGCCTTTGGGGACGTGTATACCTTTGGCCCCACCTTCCGGGCGGAGAACTCCAACACCCAGCGTCACGCCGCCGAGTTCTGGATGATCGAGCCGGAGATGGCCTTCTGCGACCTCAACGGCGATATGGACGTGGCCGAGGCCATGATCAAGCATATCATCAAGACCGTCATGGAAAAATGCCCCGACGAGATGGCCTTCTTCAACGCCTTTGTGGATCGGGGACTGGCGGAGCGGCTCACACACGTGGCCAACTCCGACTTCGGCCGGGTCAGCTACACCGAAGCGGTGGAGCTGCTGAAGCAGAATAACGATAAGTTCGACTTCAAGGTGGAGTGGGGCTGTGACCTCCAAACCGAGCACGAGCGCTACCTCACCGAGCAGATCTTCCAAAAGCCGGTTTTTGTGACCGACTATCCCAAGGAGATCAAGGCGTTCTATATGCGCCTGAACGACGACGGGCGGACCGTGGCCGCCGCCGACTGCCTGGTGCCGGGCATCGGAGAGATCATCGGCGGCTCCCAGCGTGAGGAGCGGCTGGACCTGCTGGAAGCGCGCATCCGGGAGCTGGGAATGAACCCGGAAGACTATTGGTGGTACCTGGACCTGCGCCGCTACGGCGGCGCCAAGCACGCGGGCTTCGGCCTGGGGTTTGAGCGGATGGTCATGTACCTCACCGGCATCGCCAACATCCGGGACGTTCTGCCCCACCCGAGGACGGTGGGCAACGCAGACTTTTAAGGCAAGACCGCATAATGCGGCAAGCGCGATTTGCGTCAAAATTCTGCGTCAGAACGGGGCGGGAAAACGCAGGGATCCTTGGTGGATCTCAAGTTTTCGCAGCAAAGCTATGGCGGGAAATTTCAGCAAAGCGCCGCCGCTGTCTTTGCGTGGTGTCGCCTTGCGGTTGGACCCCGCTTCGTTAACCGCCGGAAAGGCCGCCCAAACGGGCGGCCTCAGTGTGTCGAAAAAGCCTCGCAGAGTTCGCGCCCGCAGGTGCGAATCAAATGAGATTCATTTTCTCCGGCGACATGTGCGTCGGAGAAAATACTTCTCAGACCGCAAGTGTGGAATTTGTCCGCTCACAGCGGACAAATTCTGCGCGCGGCGGCCTGCATCCTCATCGAAAAAGGTGCGAAGCACCTTTTTCGACAGCCTGAGGCCGCCCAAACGGGCGGCCTTTCGTCGTTTGCTCTGGCTTGGGCGGCGGAAGAAGGGGGAGCCGGCCGCCTACGGCTGTGCGGCCGGGCGGCGGCCTTCCCGGGCCGGCAGAAGGGTCAGCCGGCCCGTCCGGCGGGTAGCGTTCAGGTCGATCAGCCGCTGATTGGAGCTGCCCCGAAACCGCAGAGAGATGTCGCGCAGCGCGTCCACGTACCGGCCGTCCACCAGCACGTCCAGCAGGGAAAGCAGTTCGTCGGTCACCGCGCAGCGGGGATGGCTGCCGGGCGTGTGCAGTTCCTCCCAGGTGAAGCCGGTAAAGCACCAGATGTCCTTTTGGGGCAGGGCGGCGCGTACCCGGCGCAGGAACGGGAGCAGCGAGCGTTGGTTTTCCGGCTCGAAGGGCTCTCCCCCCAGCAGGGTCAGGCCGCTGATATAGCTGGGCGCGAGGAGAGAAAGCAGGTACGTCTGGGTCGTTTCAGTGAACGGCTGGCCGTAGGAAAAATCCCAGGTCTGGGGCTGAAAGCAGTGTTCGCAGCGGTTGGTGCAGCCGGAAACGAACAGGCTGACCCGCACGCCCGCTCCATTGGCGATGTCGCAGGGTTTGATCTCACCGTAATACATAGTCGTTCTCCTTGGTTCAGGGTCGCAGGAAGGAACCGCTGATCCCGGCGGGGCGTGCGGGTCCGGCGCTGCCTACAGATGCATCACCCGGTCCCGAATCTCCTGGGTGCGGCCCTGGTTCCAGAACTGAGTCCCAATGTAGCCGCAGGTGCGCCGGGCCACGTTCATCTTATCCTGATCGGTGTTGCCGCATTTGGGGCAGCGCCAGATCAGCTTACCGCCGTCCTCCGCGATCTGGATCTCGCCATCCCAGCCGCATACCTGGCAGTAGTCGGATTTGGTATTCAGCTCGGCGTACATGATATTCTCATAGATGAACTTCATCACCTGGAGCACCGCCTCCAGGTTGTTCTGCATGTCGGGCACCTCCACATAGCTGATGGCCCCGCCAGTGGACAGGTGCTGGAACTGGGCCTCAAACTTCAGCTTATCGAAGGCGTTGATCTCTTCCGTCACATGCACGTGATAGCTGTTGGTGATATAGCCCTTGTCGGTAATGCCCTCGATGACGCCGAAGCGGCGCTGGAGGCACTTGGCAAACTTATAGGTGGTGGACTCTAGCGGCGTGCCATAGATGCCGAAGGCGATGCCGGTGTCCGCTTTCCACTGGTTGCAGGCCTTGTTCATGTGCTCCATGATCTGCAGGGCAAAGGGGGTGGCGGAGGGGTCGGTATGGCTCTTGCCCGTCATATATTTGACGCACTCGTACAGGCCCGCATACCCCAGGGAGATGGTGGAGTAGCCGCCCACCAGCAGCTTGTCGATGGGCTCGCCGGGCTTGAGCCGGGCGCAGGCGCCGTACTGCCACAGGATGGGTGCGGCGTCGGACAGGGTGCCCTTGAGCCGGTTGTGGCGGCACATGAGCGCCCGGTAGCAAAGCGCCAGCCGCTCGTCAAAGAGCTTCCAGAACTTCTCCAGATTGCCGCCGGAGGACAGGGCTACGTCGGGCAGGTTGAGGGTGACCACGCCCTGATTGAAGCGGCCGTAAAACTGGTACTCCCCGTTTTCCTTCTTCCACGGGGACAGACAGGAGCGGCAGCCCATGACGGGGAAGCAGTTGCCCTCCTTCAGTTCCTTCATCTTCTTCTCGGAGATATAGTCGGGCACCATACGCTTGGCGGTGCACTTGGCGGCCAGGCATGTCAGATACCAGTAGGGGGAATCCTCGTGGATGTTGTCCTCCTCCAGCACGTAGATGAGCTTGGGGAAGGCGGGGGTGACCCACACGCCGGCCTCGTTCTTCACACCCTGGAAGCGCTGCTCCAGGGTCTCCTCGATGATGAGGGCCAGATCCCGCCGCTCCTGCTCGTTTTTGGCCTCCCCCAGGTACATGAACACGGTGACGAAGGGGGCTTGGCCGTTGGTGGTCAGCAGAGTGAGCACCTGATACTGGATGGTCTGCACACCGCGGCGCACCTCGTCCCGCAGACGCTGTTCCACCAGTGCGGAGATCATCGCCTCCCCGGTCTCTACCCCCAGGGCGGCAAGCTCCCCCTCCACCAGAAGGCGGATCTTCTCCCGGCTGACCTGGACGAAGGGGGCCAGATGGGCCAGGGAGATGGACTGGCCGCCGTATTGATTGGAGGCCACCTGGGCGATGATCTGGGTGGCGATGTTGCAGGCGGTGGAGAAGCTGTGGGGCCGCTCGATGAGGGTGCCGGTGATGACGGTGCCGTTCTGGAGCATGTCCTCCAGGTTCACCAGGTCGCAGTTGTGCATGTGCTGGGCAAAATAGTCGCTGTCGTGGAAGTGGATGATGCCCTGCTCATGGGCTTCCATGATATCCTGGGGCAGCAGGATGCGGCGGGTGATATCCTTGGACACCTCCCCGGCCATGTAGTCCCGCTGGGTGGAATTGACGACCGGGTTCTTATTGGAGTTTTCCTGCTTGGCCTCCTCGTTGCAGCACTCGATGAGGGTGAGGATCTTCTCGTCGGTGGTGTTGCTCCTGCGTACCAGGGAGCGGGTGTAGCGGTAGGTGATATAATTTTTGGCTGCCTCAAAGGCCCCGTGGGCCATGATCTGGTATTCCACCAGGTCCTGGATCTCCTCCACGGAGGGAGCCCGGTTCATTTTCAGACATGCCAGCTCCACCGATTCGGCGATCCGGCGGATCTGCACCGGCGTCATCCGAACGCTTTCCTCGATGGTGTCGTTGGCCTTGGTAATGGCCGCGATGATTTTGGTGATATCGAAAACGGCCTCCGAGCCGTTGCGTTTGACCACTTTCATAAGGTTACCACGCCTTTCCCGTTTCATTCCACAAAAGGCACATGTTGCGCCGATGGATATTCTAGCACACCATATATTGAATTGCAAGGTGATTTTTGGGGATGATGGCCGCCCTGGCGGCCGCAAAGGCGAATGCGTTGCGGCGCCTTCCGTGCCTGAGGATGCAGGCGGGGGATTTGGATGGCGGGAAGTCCCTTCATCCATGAAAAGTGGTTGTTCCCGTGCAATAATGCGTTTTGAGAAAGCTCATAAGACCGATGACATGCTCATCCGCAATTTGATAGATGACGTTCATCCCCTGTTTTTCGGAATCCAAAATCCCTGCCATTCTCAGCTGTGATAAGTGCTGCGACAGCGCGGATGCGGTAATGTTCGGGGTAAACGCGTGGATGTTTCCAACCGTCATCGGTCCCTGTATCAGCGCACACAGGATCAGCAGACGCTGTTCATTCGCCAGCAGTTTCAGAAGTTCCGCAATTTTCTTTGCCTGTTCCTCCACAGCAGGACCCCTCCTTCCGGTGCTTGAGTTTGCAGATCCCCTGCGTCATCGTTCCCATGGGACAATAAACGCACCAGGTTCTTGGGCGGAAGAAAATCATGGTGATCAGCCCGAGTACGGTGGACGTCATCATAACGCCGAAAAAGCCAAAGGCAAACTGGGCCATCCACGGCGCGACCACGTCGACCGCTGCCCATTGCCACGGCAGTTTGATGGTCCACAGCAAAGTGACGGTCTGCTTCAGCGGCGCACCCGTAAATACCTGATAGGTGCTAAACAGCATCAAACAGAACATCGTCAGGAAAAAGGCTAAAAACCCATAGCGGAACCAACGGCTGTGCAGAAATTTTGGCGGGGTCCGGTTGCAAGAGAGCTTCCACTTCCGCCCCAACAACTCGAACAGCTGTCCACGCCCGCAGTAGCGGTTGCAATAGGCTTTGCTGCCCCCGATGATTGCAACGAACAGCGGAATGACAAAAAACAGCAGGCCAAGCCATGCAAACAGGATATTACATAAGCCCAGGACCCAGTACAGCAATTCAGCCAGCCAAAGATATGCATACCATTTCTGTTTCATCGTGACGCCACCCTTTCAAGGACGGTGATGATAGCGGCGGGACAGCGGTTCGCGCACTGGCCGCAGCCAACGCATGTTTCGCCGTCCACGCGAGCGAGTATGCCCAGGTGGATCTGAATTGCATTTTTCGGGCATGCGTTTACGCAGCAACCGCACGCCACACACCCGCTGCCGATTGTGGCGATGTTCTTTGCGTTCACGGTAGGCTCCCCCCTTTTTTATATATTAGTAATTAAGATATTTCTAATATACTTTAATATTTGGCGTTTGTCAAGGAGCGCTTCGGTCTCGGATTTGTGTATCCCGCCCAGGCACGGGGAGAGGTGTCGCTAAAAAACAGAGGGACGGGAGCCTGTCAGCCTCGCTTGTGTCCGGGCCGACTCAGAATGGCAGTCCCTCGCAGGTGTTCAGCTAATCGTTCTTTGCTTTTCGCCGTTTTGCTTCCTTAAAGCAAAAGACGGGGATCCCTGTAATTACAGGGATCCCCGAACGTGACAAGCCCCGCTTTTCGATAAAAATATCCGAAAAGCGGGGCTTATTCAATCCCTTATAATCCCAGAGTGGCGGATTGGCGCAGAATGGCCTCGCACTCCTCGCACATGCCCTTGACACGCTGCGCCACCGTAGCGAGCTCGTGGATCAACGCCACGGTAGCGCCGCACATGATGGAACCGTTGATCTGGGTGTCGCCGGTCTGGGCGGCGATACGGCCGGAACCGGCGGCCTCCTTTTTGAAGAGCTCGGCGGCCACGGAGCGGACGTTGTTGGCCTCGATAGCGTCCAGTCGGGCTGCCTTCTGGTTGCGGATCTGCCAGCTGGCCTCCCCCGTGCAGTCGCCCAGATAGAGCGCGTCGATATCCCTGGCTGCTAGGATGCCAGTCTTGTAGTTGACGTGGACGGGGCTCTCATGGGTGGCAATGAATGCGGTGCCCATCTCTACGCCCTCGGCACCCATCAGGATATAGCCCGCCATCTGACGGGGCGTGGCGATCCCTCCGGAAACCATGACCGGGACGCTCTTGATGTGCTCCAGTACTTCCGCCAACAGGATGCCTGCGGCGATCTTGCTCTTATGGCCGCCACCCTCCAGACCCTTGGCAATAATGACGTCGGCACCGCACTGCTCGGCCACCACCGCGTCCTCCAGGCAGTTGATCTTGGCTACGATCTTTGAGCCGCCGGCTTTAAAAATATCGTAATACTTCTTGGTAAAATCGTAAGTCAGAATATTCAGAGTATCGATGTAAATGACCGGGATGTTGACGCTCGAGAGCTTCTCGGCTTTCTCCTCCAGCATGGGGCCCGCATCCAGAAACACGTTGACGCCGAAGGGGTTGTCCGTCATGCTGCGGATCTTTTCGATGTTTTCCAGGGCGATGTCCGCGGGCATGGGGCCGCTGCCAAGGACGCCCAGACCGCCGGCGTTGGAGACCGCGGAGACCAGTTCCGGCATGGAGTTCCAGGCCATCGCACCCTGTACGATGGGATAGCGAATATTCAGCGCTTTACAAACACGGTTTGTCATGTTGGTTCCTCCCTTTTGTTCTGCCGCAGCAAGATAAAGTTGAAGCGCGATTGTGGCATTATATTACCATCGCAGAACGCGGAGAGGAAATTCCGTTTATATGTTTCTGTTATGCAAGCTGAGAATCAGGGTTCTGCATCGCCTCCTCAGGAGGCAGGATGTCGTTGAGCATTTGAATTACCGTGCGGATACAGGCGTTGTCCCGCCGCTCTTTCCAAGCGGCAAAGATTTTCACCTCCAACTTGGATGCAGTGTCCTTTCGACTCTTGTCAATGGGGCAGAAGCGCACAGTACTAGGGGCATAGGCCGCCAAGCGCCTAGGCAGGACCGCCACCCCAGCGTTGCAGTCCACCATAACGATCATATTGCTCAGGGTCCTGGTCACTTGGGTCACTGAGGGCAGAAGGCCGTTCTCATAGAGGGTGCTGGTGATAATGCTGTTGGTGGTGGACGGAGAGGAGGCCGACTGCATCAGACGGCCCGAGATCAGGAGCTTTTCGTTCCGTAGTTCGTCCAAGGTGACGGCCTCCTTCTGAGCCAGGGGGTGGGCCATGCTGACAATCACCCCAAGCTCGTCGGTATAGATGACCTTGGTGCAAAGCTCTTCATAGGTGGCTGGGGCAAAAGCGTCCACAAAGACCAGATCCAGTTCGTCGTTGTGGAGCAGCTGCAGTAACTCTGTCTGGGTGGCATCATACAGAATGACGTCAATGTCGGGGTGCTCCGCGGCCATCTGCTTAGTCAGGGGGGGCAGTACATGGGAGATGATCGCGCTGGAAAATCCGATGCGGACGCTACCACAGTGACCTTGACTGGCAGCGGATACCCGTTCCAAACCCTCTTTGTAGTCGGCCAGCATTTTGCGAAAGTACGTACACAGTACCTGACCGGCGTTGGTCAGGATGACGCTGCGCTTGGTCCGCTGTACCAGAGGAACGCCCACCTCGTCCTCAAGTCCGGCAATCATTTTGCTCAGTGTGGGCTGCGTCATGTGAAGCACTTCCGCTGCACGGGTAAAATTGAGCAGTTCGGAAAAGGTCAGATAGCATTTCATTTGAAAAATGGTCATCTCAAGCTCCTCGTCATGTCGTGTCTCGTGGGTCAGCTTGTGATTATTTTAACGCATACCAGGTGTATGCGCAAGAGAGCGGACAGAGAATCTTTTTGAAAGTGTGCGTTTTTGCCAAATAAACTTGCGTTGCCGAGAGGCGGAATGTGCGTTTTTGATATATCTGAAATAAAAAAGATGAATTTCACTTTCACAAGGTTCTCTGCTAGGCTGTTGTTTCAGAGGGGGGGCGCGTACCATATGAGGGCTGGGTAAGCACAAAATTGTATGGCCCGTTCGAAGCAAAGTTTGAACTATTACATTGGGAGGGTGAAGAGAGATGAGCACTCAGAGCGGTCAGAACACACGCACGGTATATTCCTCTCGAAGAAAATGGGGCGTGCTCGCAGCCACACTGCCAGCGCGCTTTGTCATCAACGGACTGGCCTGGGCCAGCTTTACCTTGCTGCTCAGCTCCATCTGTACGGAGATGGGGTGGTCCGACGCCCAGCGGACCGCGGCCTCCAGCGCCTACCAGGTGGGCCAGGTCATCGCCATGCTGCTCATCGGCTTTCTGCTGGACAAATTCAGCGTCAAGAAGCTATTTGCCTTCGCGATTATCCTGCTGGCTGGCGTAGCGGTGCTGATGCGGGGCTGCGCCACTAATTTCCCCATATTCTACATTTCCGTGGTCCTGTACGGCTTTCCCTACGGCGCAATCCTGCTCTCTACCGTGAAACTCTGGGCCATGTGGTTCCCGAAGGATCAGATGGCGGTGGCCAACGGCTGTAACACCGCCTTCGGCACGCTGGGACAGTTCTGCATCAATTTCGCGTCCACGCCCATTCTGATGATGACGGGCGGCTGGCGGGGCCTGTGGATCATCTGTTCCATTATTTTGTTTGCCTCTTTCTTCCTGTTCTGGTTTTTGTGCCCGGAGCGGGGCCAGATGGACGCAGAGGTCAAGCCGCAGTATGACAAGAGTGAGCTGGGCCTGTGGAAGAATTTCCGCACCCTCATCAAGGTGCCCCGGGTGTGGTGCCTGTGGGTCTCGGACATTGCGCAGGGGGCCACGATAATGACCTGCTCCACCTACGCTTCCATTGTTCTCCAAAATGACCCCAATTGGGGATTGGATCGGGCCGCCGCCGGGCATATCACCATGTTTACGAATATCGGCTCGCTGATCGGGTATTTCGTCCTCCAGCAGATCATACGCAAGGTGGTGCGACGCAAGGGCTACGACGCCATGCCTGTGATGAGCTTCGGCATCGGCCTGATCTCCTGTATCCTCTTCGCAATTGGCTATAACAGCTTCAACATTCCCACAGCTCAGGCCTGCTGCCTCATCGGCGGCATCGGTATGTCGGCTATGATCATAGCGCCCCGGACGTTACAGATTCAGCAGCCTGAGGTGGCGGGTCCCAGAGCGGGTACGGTCAACGGCATCGGCGGCATTATCGCCCGCGTGGTTGGCATCGGGCTGTCCACGCTGGCGGGCATCATCGCCGCCTACTTCAACAACACCTCGGTCATCATGTACATCCTCTATGGCTTTATGGCGCTGAACCCAATTTTCTTGCTGGTTTATTTGGGTGTGCGCAAGCATGAGATCAAAATTGGGAGATTGGCGGCGGAGAATCCTGCCGACGAACTCAGGAGGGAGTAATTTCATACCATGAATACAATTATTGTAAATCGGGCCCTGTGCACCGGGTGCGGCGCCTGTTACCGGGCCTGCTTTGTGGATGTTATCCGCTGGGACAAGGAGGCGCGCAGGCCTCGGTTTCCCTACATTAAGGACTGCGTGCAGTGCGGTCACTGCGAGATCTACTGCAAGACCAAGGCGTTGAAGCTGGTGCCAGACTACGACTCGTACATGTTCCCGCGAGAAGTGGTTACCACCCATATTCGGTAAGGAGGGCATCAGAGATGAAACGCAACGAAGTGGTTTGTGACGTCGTGGTGGTGGGCGGCGGCCTGGCCGGGATTATGGCCGCCCTGGCCGTCAAGAAGCAGGACAAGGACCTGAGCGTCGTGGTCGTGGACAAGTACTTTGCTGCCCGGGGCGGCAAGGCGACCCGGGGCGGCGGCGTCTTTGACGTTCTGGCCGATGAGGTGGACATTGAAGAGTTCCTCTCTTTCGATATCGAGCAGATCGGCGAGTACCTCAACGAGCAGATAGCCCAGCGAAAGTACATCGCTGCCCTCAACGACAACGTGGAGCTGATGGAGCAGTATACGGGAAAGCTCTGGGTCCGCAACGAGGACGGCAGCCTGTACACCAAGCACCCAAAGATGAATTTTGTACACCCCTGGCGTTCTGCCTCGGTGGAGATGACCTACATGATCGAACTGAAGAGGGCCGCGGTACGCAACGGTATTCAGTTCGTGGACCGCGTGGGCGTGGTGGACTTCCTCCTCTGGGAGGGGCGTGTGGCCGGCGCGCTGGGATACCACATCGAGACGGGCGAGGAGTATGTGTTCAACGGCAAGGCTGTAGTGGTATGCAACGGGGACCAGAACTACCGCTGTATGCCCATGTGGGCATGTACCCGCGGCGAGGGTCTGGCGGCGGCCTGGCGGGCTGGCGCCGAGATGACCAACTGCGAGTTCTCCACCTTCTACCAGTGGAGCAACACGGGCTTCTTCGCGCCGGTAGCCCGTTCCGAGGACTGGATTTTCAACAATGAGGGGACCAATATCGGCACCATGCACCGTACCCCGGCAGACGCCGACATCGACGCCAAGACCGTGGTGGAGTGGTACAAGCAGATGAAGGCCAGCAAGGGCCCGATGCACTATATCAACCCGTCCAAGAACATTCGGATCGCGCCGGTCTCCCCTCCGGGGACGCGCCCCCTGGCAGACCAGCTGCGGGGCATTACCGCCTTCAATAACGCTACCCACATGTCCACGGATGAGCTGCTGCCCATCTTTATCGGCGAGCAGTCCTGCCTGAAGGTGGATATCGACATGAAGACCAACATCCCCGGCCTCTTCGCGGCAGGCGACGCCTGCTACAGCGGCAGCCGCGTCATGGGCGCCGTGTGCTGCCCGCCCGGCCGGGTGCGGGGCAGCGGCCTGCCCTTTGCGGAGTATTCCGGTAACGTGGCGGGCATCAGCGCCGCCCAATACTGTGCCGGGGTTGCCCTGGGTGAAGTCGACCAGGCTCAGGTGGCGAAGTACCGGATGCGCACTCTGGCGCCCATGACCCGGGCCGGAGGCGTCCACCCCGACGAGTTGGTACTGGACGTGCAGCGGGTCATGGCCTCTCTGGGGTATACCCTGTACTGCGAGGAAAACCGCCTGAAGGAGGGACAGGGGATCATTCGGGGCATCGAGAAGCGTCTGGATGTGCTCTACGCTACCGATATGCACGACACGTTCAAATGCAACGAGGTGCGATCCATGGTCTCCTGTGCCGAGATGTTCTTTACCGCCGCCCTGGAGCGCAGAGAGAGCAGAGGCTGGTTCCAGCGTGAGGACTATCCTCAGCGGGATGACGTCAATTTCCTGAAGTGGATTGTGCTGAAGCGGGCGGAAGACAGCGAAGAACCCACCGTCTCCTTTGAGCGGATCCCGATCGAGACCTACCCCTATCAGCCGAAGATGAAGAAGGAGGTGTAGGAGCATGCTCCGTGTGTTAAAAGACAGCGAATTGGCCCAGCCTATCGCCCAGTACTGTTCCCGGCCTGTGGTTCATGCGGCTCTGCCCGTCCCGTCCATGCCCCGGGAGCAGGCCATCCTGCCCGACGACATGAATATCATCCTGAATCAGCAGGCCTGCCCCAAGTCCAGCGGCTACTGTATGCTGGAAAACGGCGGGGGCTACCTCACGGTAAAGAGCACGCTGCCCGGCGTGACCAAGGAGATGCTCCAGTGGATGGTGGCCTGGCACGGCCTGGAGCCTGTCCACTACATGGCCATCAACGGAGAGACCCATCACTCTTCCGCCGTCAGTGAGCCGGACGGGGAGAAAATCGGACGAAGCTTCCTCACTATGGAGGAGAAGAGCCAGGGCATCAGCGTCTACACAGTGGACCTGATTGGCGGGGAGCTTCAGGACACCATCACCTACTACCTCAGTCCCGCGGATCAGGGACTGTCGCCGGAGCGCTATGTCCGGTCCGGCGTGGTCACCATCGGCGGCACTGTCCTGCGGCAGTTGCACAGTGAGACCGACCCCCAGAAGAAGAGCCTGAATATTATGGTGTCCATTGTCCGCGACCGGGAGGACGGCGTGGAGGTACAGACCCACCTGTGGGCCGGCTACAAGCTTCTCCGCCGCCAGGCCAAGCGCTTTGACGCCAACGGTATCCAGCCCACGGAGGAGTCCCTCGGAGTACTCGCCAATCACATCGCCGACGAGTGGGCGCAGATTGGCCATGTGCTCCCAGAGCTCTACAGGGAAGTGCACGCGACTGCGTAAAGAGTCATTCAAGATAACACGCCGTGACGGCCTGGGATACGTATGCATATGCGCTTCCAGGCCGTCCTCATATGGCAGAGAGGAAGTGAAGCCTGTGACTGATTGGTGGAACAAGCTGCCCCGCTTTACCACTCTGGCGACCTTGGAGGCAGGTGATGTACGCTGTATTTTGAAGGGCGAGCGTGCAGTGGAAGCGGGGATGGTGGAGTGTGCTGTCCGGCTCAGCGGTCCCCTGCGGGTGCGGGATGGCTTGCCCCAGGTGCCGGTGGACTTCTTTACCGCCGTGATGCATGCATACGTCACTGACGAAGGTGATCAGATCACCATAGAGCGCTCCGGCCATATTGTCCGGGTGTGCCATGGCGGGCCGAATGGCTATGTTCCGGCATGCGAGGTGCTGGAGCAGATGGATGTGGATTTTGGCTGGGACGCCGGCCAGGGCCTCCTTCGGATGGCGGTCGAGACTCGATGCGCCGGCCACCGGGAGCTGACGCCTGCCGAACTGGCGCTGCCCTACGCCAAGTACTACACCGGCTACTGGGATACGCCGTTCCACCTGCGGGCGGACGTCCGGGCCTGGTCGGAGAAGGCGGGGAAATATCAGCTCTCCGCTATGGCCGAGCCCTCGGACCTGCTGCACATCCGGGAAGTCCGTCGGCTGCTGGAACCGGCCTTTCGCAGGGAAGGATGGCACGAGGGCTGGACCCTCTTCCCGGATGGGACCGGCGTAGTCTGCGTCAAGACCTATTTTCCCGAGACCACCAGCGAGATGTTCCAATGGTGGTTTGCCTGGCACGCCCTGGAGGATATCCGCTATATGCTCTGGTATCCCCCCGCCCACTACGGTATCGCCCCCACCCTGGAGTACCGCCGGAAACTGGCGGACCCCACCAAGACCCTCTTTGAAAAGACCCACGGCGGCGACGCAGTCCACATGGTCTACGAGTCTACCCAGATTGACGCTCTGAGCTACGTGGCCGCCAAGGCAGTGCCCTGGCACAGCATCCCCTTCCAGGATCCTCAGGTCAGGGGATTTGCAAAAGAGGACCTGGCGCACTTTAAACAGAAGGGATATGCCGCAATCTGCGGCGGTCAGAGGATGCTGCACTTCTTTGCGGAGCGGGAGGACGGAACCGGTGGCGACCTCTACACCCACTTCTGGTTTGGCATCCATCCGGACGGCCGGGGCAGCTGGCAAGGTAGAAAGAATGCGCCTGATTCTCAACTGATTCCGCCCATCCTGAACATTGCCCAGCACGCGGTAAAGGAGTTTGCCCAGCTGGCCCAAATCCTGCCTCAGATCTACCGTGAGGAGGGCGGAAAGCCCATCTGCGCGCCCGGTGCTTGAGGGAGGAAGAAGGTCACACGATGAAACCATGCTTTTACGCAAAGAGTCCGGGAAACGAGGGCTATATCAAAAATATGGAGGTTCTCGCCTTTCATGACCTGGACGGCTGGGCCATATTTCAGATGGCGCTTTACCGGAAGGAAGGGCGCTACTATCTGTACGGCGCGGGGCGGGGAAATCCGGTCTGCCCGATTCTGGATGTAACCGACCCGGAGCGTCCCAAGCTGGTGGAACGGCTCTGCGTCGCGCCGGACAATCCCAGGCAAAAGGTAGGGAAGATCCAGGCGGCGGACGGCCTGCTCATCACAGCCCTCTCCTGCGGCGCCAGCGCCTCCGGTGCCGCGGGGGCCTACCGTCCGGAACAATTCGGAACGGGCCTGAGCGGCTTTATGATTTTTGATATCGCATCCGATCCCATTCACCCCAGGTTGCTGGGCTGCTGGAAAAACGGCGTGTCCGGTGGCGCCAACGGTGTACACCGCTTTTTTTACAATGGGGGATCGTATGTCCATGTCTCCTCGGATTGCCGTGGCTTTGAGGGGATGATTTATCGGATTGTAGATATTAGAGATCCGACCGCCCCTCGTGAGGTGGGGCGCTGGTGGCTCCCGGAGCAGTTCGCGGACGGCTATGCGGGCAGAACGTTTGACCCCTGTGCCCCCCACAACCCGGAGTATATGAAAAAGGGGTGGCTCCACGGGCCGCCCTATGTGCGGGACGGAAGGGCCTACTGCGGCTATGCCGGAGCGGGGCTGGTCGTACTGGACGTGAGGGATGTGACCCGGCCTAAGCTGCTGGGACGGCTGCCCCTCTCGCCGCCCTTTTCTAGCTATTATGCCGGGGCCAAGACCCATACGGCGCTGCCGCTGCCGGGGCGGGATTTTCTGGTTTTGACCAATGAGGGGGAGCGGTTTCCCTGGTTCAACGCGGAGAAATTGGGCGGGATGCCCCAGAGCCTCAACAACCTGCACCTGGTGGACATCCGGGACCCGTCCCGCCCGACGCTGATTGCCGAATTCCCCTATCCTGAAGTCCCGGAGGGCTTTCCCTACCCCAACTTCAACGAGATGGGGATCGGGTGTCCCGGCCCGTTCGGCCCGCACAACATCCACGAGCCCATGTCCAACAAGCCGTGGCTGGAGCAGCGGGGCGATCGGGTTTACTGCTGCTACTTTCACGCAGGACTCCGGGTGTACGATGTGTCGGACCCCTATTATGTAAAGGAGATTGGCTACTTCATCCCGCCTAATCCGCTCCGGCACCGGGTCTCCACCAATGTGGGCCCGTGTATCGGGGTGTCGGAGGACTGTGTAGTGGATGACAGGGGCGTCATTTTTATGGATACCTACCAAGACGGACTCTACGTTCTGAGAATGCAGTGATACGAATGAAGCAGAAAGGCGGCTTGCGCGGGGTATTCCCGCGTAAGCCGCCTTTCTCTGCCCTGCCGCTGCTTCCGCGTTTACATCAGACCCATTATCCGGGGCAGGAACAGGGTTAGCTCATCAAACAGGTTGAGTAGCAGCAGATCCATTAGGAGAATCGTCAGATAGGGCATGACCCGTTTGAATATACTCTCCACACTGGAATTGGCAATGGAGGCTGCCACAAATACGCAGCCGCCCACCGGAGGAGTAATAGCGCCGATGGATAGATTGACCACCATAAGAATGCCCAGCGCCACCGGGTTGATACCGAAGCTGCGGCAGATGGGGAGCACAATGGGGGTCAGGATGACAATCGCACAGTTGGGCGTGACAAAGCAACCGGCGATTAAAAGGACAATGTTGATAAGCAGCATCAGCAGAACCGGGTTGTCGGTCCAGTTGAGAAACACAGTCATCAACTGCTCGGGCATGTGCTCCTTGGTAATTACGTAGCTGAACATTGCCGCGCAGGTGATTACCACCATGCCTACGGCGGAGGTAATCGCCGACTCCCAAAAAATACGGGGGAGTTCCTTCCATTTCAGTTCCCGGTTAACGAATACCGTAATGATAATGGAGTAAACACAGGCCACCACGGCGGCCTCAGTGGCCGTAAAGACGCCGCTGTAGATACCGCCCAGGATGATGACGGGCATCAGCAGCGCACCGATGGCGTTCAAAAAGCTCCGGGCAATTTCGGAAGAGTTTCCCCGCGGGCTTCGCTGGATCTTCAGGCGTCTGGAAAGGAGGTAGACCATAAGCATCATGGACCCGCTCATCAGAATACCGGGGATGATGCCCCCCATGAAAAGGGCGGGAAGGGAGACGCTGGCGGTAGCTGAGAAGACCACCATGGCGGAACTGGGCGGGATGACCATCCCTGTGGTACCGGCGGCCGCCACGGTAGCGGTGGAGAGGTCCTTGGGGTAGCCCTGCTTTTCCAGCTCTGGGATCATCATGCCGCCCACCGCTGCAGTGGTGGCGGCATTGGAGCCGGAGATGGCGGAGAAAAAGAAGGCGGCCAGAATACCCACCATGCCCAGACCACCATGGACGGGACCGATGATGGTCTTGCATAGCTGAATCAGGCGCTTGGAGAGCCCGCCCCTGCTCATGATATTGCCTGCCAGGATGAAAAAGGGGAGGGACATCAGTACAAAAGAGTTGGTGGAGTTGTAGAGTCGGGATGCCAGTAGGACGATATGGAAGGGTTCGCCGCTCAGCAGAAGGGCGGCGATGGAGGAGATGCCCAGCGCCCAGCCGATGGGGACAGAAAGCAGGATTAAAATGAAAAAGCAGACCAGCATGATGATTGTCATGGACATAGCCGCCACCTCCTAGTGCGCAATGGGCCTGTTCCCGGACCTGACCTGCCGCAGGGCCTGAAAGCGTTCAACGATCTCAGCAGAGCCCAGCAGCAGCATCAGTATGCCGGAGACGGCGATTGCGCCGTAGGACCATGGCATCGGGATACGGAGGGCGGAGGAGGTGACGCCGACGAAGGTCTGCATGGCGGCGATACCGGACCAGCAGAAGACGCCGTAGAACACCTCGCAGATAATGGCGGCGGATAGGGCAATGCACGCCCGAAGGGCTCCATGGGTCTTTGTCAGTAGGAGCGTCATAGAGATTTGGGAGCCGTTCCGGATGGCGAGGGCCGCCCCTAGGTAAGTGGCCCAGACAAAGAGCAGGGTCGAAATTTCCTGGGTCCAACTGTTGCTGAACTGCATAGCACGGCACACGACCTGATAAAATACGATGACCACCAGCAGCGCCAGCAGCATGGCCAGGAAATAGGCCCAGAACTTCCACAGTGCATCCATGATTTTTCGATAATATTTCATGGTGTATTGAACTCCTTTAATGCAAATCAGCCGTTTTGTTGGAATGGGAAGGCGGGCCCTTGCGGAAATGGCGCCGCGCTCCGCCGGACTGACGCTCCGGAACGCTTCAATATGGGATAGAGACTACCTGTTCAATCAGATCACGTCCGATGAGGTCGGCGTACTCTTCCCAAACCGGCATGACAGTCTCCTTAAACCGCTCCATCTCCTCCTGAGAGAGATAATGGACGGTCATTCCGTTTTCCAGACAGGTGTTGATGTATTTCTGCTCAAAGCGCTCCCCCTCGTCAATGGTGTAGTAGCGGTATTCACTGAATACCTGTTCCAGGAGGTCCAGCACCTCCCTGGGTAAACGCTCGGTCGTCTTGGCGCTCAGGACGGGACAGCCGGCGCTGTAGTTGTAACCAAGCATGACCACATAGTCGCAGAATACGTACTGCTGCTGGTTGCAGATAGTGGCCATGGGCTCCTCAGCACCGTCCACCACCCCCTGCTGCATGGCAGTGGTCAGCTCACTGTTTGCGATGTTGGACGTAATGCACCCTAGGGCCTCAAAAGTCTCTTTGTAGACCTGACCGTCCATGACGCGGATGGTGAGTCTGGCACAGTCCTCCACCGTGAGGACCTCTTTCTCTGTGGTGCAGAGGTGGCGGAACCCGAACTCCCACAGCCCAAGGGGGATGCCGATGGTCTCCTCCATTCCCTTGGTGACCTCGTCAAAGCAATTGTCCAGCACGGCTTTGAACTGCTGGCGGTTTTCAATGATGAAAGGGAGCGAGAGCACGTCGATGGCGTGTGTGTAGTTGGAGATGACCGCGGAGGAGACCAGGCCGATGTCGACAGTGCCTGTTGTAACGCTCTCTGCGATTTCGGGGGCGCCCCCCAAGGTGCTCTCCCAGAAAATATCGAGGGTGACCGCCCCGTTGCTGCGCTGTTCCAGTTCCTCCTTGATGGCCAGGAGCGCCTGCCCGGACGGCGTACCCTTGGCGATGGCCACGGCCACGGTCAGTGTGTAGACCTCTTGCGGGGTTTCCGGCCAGTCATAGACCGTCTGGGAGGGGGACATAATGTCCACGGCCTTTTGGGAAGAAAGTGGTCCCGGATCGCTGCGGCAGGCGGTCAGATGCAGGATAAGAATGGCACATAAGATCAAAACTGCACCCTTCTTGATCATTGGCGTTTCATCCTTTCTCTTGCGGTAAGCGCCGATCACGCCTATGTTTCCTCAATTGAGGTATACAGAAATGCCAAGAAAAACTGAAAAAATAGATGGATTTGTAGTTAAAGTTTACACAACAAAGCCTTGGATGTAAAATTAATTTCTGTTATTACAGACATTCCCTATTTGCCTGGAGCTTTCGGAATTTATGCCATATAGGGATGATACGGGATGCATTCCAAATGGAAAACCGTTGTTACGGCATGTGAAAAAAGGAGCTGCTTTTCGACGTAGTAATTCGAAAAACAACTCCTTTTACATCAGCCCCATTGCGATAAATAGGCTTTTTTCGAAAAACGCTTCCTCAACCAAATCACAACCCAACGAAGCGGTTGTGACTTGGAAAGGAGGAGCAGCGACGTGGGGGCGATCCGATTTTTGAAAAAAGTCGGAGCAAGCGATACAAAGCTTGCTCCGACGTGGTGCGGGCATGGGGACTCGAACCCCAACACATCGCTGCACGAGAACCTAAATCTCGCATGTCTACCAATTCCATCATGCCCGCGTATATGAGCAGCCGGAAAATACCGACTGCTTTTTCGCTATCGGAAAAAATAATATAAAAAGCCTTTGAAAGTCGGATGTAGATGGTACTCCGCGGGGTGCATTCCGCCAAAACGTCCGTCATACGACAGTTCAAAAGAACCTTCAAAGTAATCAAACCTGCGGAATCTGACCATATACCGCGGAAACCCCTCTGGAAGGTCCGTGCGAATATAGATGGGCTTGTTTTCCGGGATCAGCTTATCATGCGAAATAATAGGGACCGCTTTCCGCCTGACGGTTTTCCGAGCGTCGCCATCGTATGTGATCGGGATGATGTGAAGCCATAGCAGCGGCTGTTTGCAGCGCATGGAGATGATTTCCCCATACTCGGAATTTTCAAGATGGTAAAAGATTTCGCGGCTGTCTGCAAAATCCACACAATCCGAAGCGTCCTCAAGGGAAAAATCTTCGAGCATAAGCTGGGTGTTCTTTCGTATGGTCCATATCCGGCCTATAAAGTAAAATATAAAAAGCACAAGCGTAGCAACGCTTGCAGCATCTCCAAGGGACATAGCGACTCCTTTGACGCAAAATGAAAAAGAAAACGCCCTCGCCGAGGTAACAGCGCCAAAATCCCGCGCGTCTGCCAATTCCGCCATACCTGCGCAGATTAATATTCAGTTTATCATCCCGACGGGAAAAAGTCAATTGCGCTCCGGCGAGGAAACGGCTATAATGAGAGGCGATCAGACGACGAAAAAGGAGGAGCCGCCATGAAACGAGCCCCACGGGTGGCCGCCGTTCAGGATATTTCAGGATTTGGCCGCTGTTCCATGACCGTGGCGCTGCCGGTGCTTTCGGCCATGGGGGCCCAGTGCTGCCCGCTGCCCACCGCCTATCTCTCCGCGCACACAGCGTTTCCTGAGCTGGGGAAAGCGGCGTTTTTGGACCTGACGCGGGAACTGGAGCAGACGCAGGAGCACTGGGCCGCGCTGGGCGTAGCGCTGGACGCCGTCTACAGCGGCTTTATCGGTTCGGCGGGACAAATCGCCGCCATCCGCCGGTTTTATGAGCGCTTTCGGGGCGCGGATACCGTGGTGCTGTGCGACCCGGTGATGGGAGACGGCGGAAGACCTTACCGCACTTACACCCCCGATATGTGCCGCGCGATGGGGGAACTGGCCGCCCTGGCCGATGTGATTACCCCAAACCTGACCGAGGCCGCCCTGCTGCTGGGGGAGGAGTATGCCGACGCACCAGGGAGCGAGACGGCGGCGCGGGCCTGGCTGGAACGGCTGAGCCGGGACGGAAGGCGGTCGGTGGTGCTCACCGGATTGAGCTTTACCGGGGGAGAGATCGGCGCGGGATACTTCGACGCCGCGGATGGCCGGACCGGGTTTGCCATGGCCCGGCAGGAGCCGGCCCACTTCCCGGGGACGGGCGATCTGTTTGCCAGCGTGGTGCTGGGCAGCCTGCTCCGGGGAGAAGCGCTGTGCTCCGGCGTCCGGAAGGCGGTGGAATTCGTCCAGCGCTGTGCCCGGCACACCCTGGCGCTGGGGACCCCGGTGCTGGAGGGGGTACAATTCGAACCGCTGCTGCGGGAGCTGATGGAAGCGTAGGACCGGGAGGCTTTCTGAACAAGTCATGCGGGCCGGAAGCGCCTGATGTACTGGAGCGGCGGGCCGGAAAAGCAGGAGGAGGGCTGCGGCGTCTGCCGCGGCCCTCCTCTTTATATACGGTGCTCCGGCGGACGCCTGCAAAGGGGAGCGGCCGCCGTAAACTATGCCTCTGCCTACCCGTGCAGCCGGAAGAGCCGGCGCAGGTGCACGCCCTGGGCCTGGAGAGCGGCCAGGTAGAGCACTGCTCCGAAGGCGATACAGGCCGCCACGGCCCAGCGGCCGTCCAGGCCCGCGTCCAGCAGGACGTGAAAGAGCAGATTGACGACCAGGGCCATCAATACGGCGGAGAGGGCGGGCGCGGTGCACCACTGGAAGATCTGCAGCCTTAGGCCCGTTGCCTTTCGCACCTGAAGCCAGTTGAGAAGCATACCCAGTACCGCGCTGGCCACGAACCCGGCCACGTATCCCCGCAGGCCAACGCCCGGCAGGCCCATCAGAAAGAAGGTACAGCCCAACTGCACCACGCCGCACAGGATCGAGTTGCGGGCGGCGGCGCTCTGCCGGCCCACGCCGTTGAGCGCTCCGGAGAGCACCGACTGATAGCAGGAACACAGCACCCCTACGGACAGCGGAAGGATGTACTCACCCACCGTGGGCTCCCGGAAGAGGTAGACCCCGATCATGGGTCCCAGCACCACCAAAATGGCCATGCAGGGCAGGATGAGCACTGAGGTGGCCAGCATCGAGCGGTCCACCCGCCGCTGGACCTGCCCCGAGCGGCCCAGGGCGGTACTTTCGGCCAGCTTGGGCACCAGCACCAGGCCAAGCGCCCCGATGAAGGCGGTGGGCAGATAGAGCATGGGGATCGTCATGCCGCAGAGCACGCCGAAGGCGCTCATGGCTTCGGAGACCTGGGCGCCCGCGGCGACCAGACGCTGGGGAATGAGCACCGCGTTGGCCGAGCCCATCAGATTGCCCAGCAGAGCGGTCATGCCGATTGGCAGGGCGATGGCGGCAATGCGCCGGTCCAGCGCCCGTGGGCGCAGGGGCGTGCCGGGAAGCCCGCCTGCCCGGTTCAGCTGCCGCCGGGCCAGCAGGAAGAGCACGGCTGCGGAAAAAACCTCGCAGCAGATCATGCCCAGCACGATCAGACCCACCGTGCGTTCCGGGTTCTGGGGCAGAAAGACCACCAGCAGGCCCAGCACCGCCCCGGTGCGGATCAGCTGCTCGCACAGCTCCACAGCGGCGGGGGGGCGGATGTTGCCGGTGCCGTAGAAAAAGTGCTTGTGCAGATTTTCCACTCCGGTAAGCAGGATGCAGGGCAGCAGCAGGAGCAGGCCCAGCTGCGTGCGGGCGTCTCCCAGCAGATAGACGGAGATGGGGTCATAGAGCAAAGCGGTTACCGCCGCCACCAGAGAGAACAGGATCAAAAAAGCCGCCAGGCACCGGCGCAGCACCTGGGCGATGGCCAGGCGGTTGCCGAGGGCATGGTACTCCGAGGACAGGTTGGACATCGCTACCGTCAAACCGACGGCAGTGATGGACATGACCACGGAATAGACCGGCATGATGAGCTGATAAAGCCCCATGATCTCCGCCCCAATCAGCCGGGAGAGCAGGATACGGTAAAGAAACCCCAGCAGTTGGGAAGCAAGGCTGGTGCCGGTCAGCACCAGGGTAGCGTAGAGCATGGATGTGCGGTCGAGTTTCAAGACGCGCCCCCCTTTACTCTACAAGCTTATTCGCAGGGGCTGTCCGGAATGCCGGTTTGACAAACAGGCAGAAAAAGCGTATCATACTGCCGTTCATACATTGCTGTGTAAAAGTGGAGGAGAGACGTATGCTGGCAACGGTTATCAATGTGATCTTGGTGCTGCTGGGCAGTGCTCTGGGGCTGATCTTTAAAAACCGGATCAGCGCCCGTTTTTCCTCTGGCCTGATGTTCGCGCTGGGCTTATGCGTCCTGGGCATCGGCATCTCCAACATGATCAGAACCAACGATACTCTCTGCGTCATTATCTGTATGGTCCTTGGCACCCTGCTCGGCGAGGGCCTGAATATTGAAAAGCGCATGGACGGCCTGGGCGGGGTGCTGCGGCGCAAGCTGATCCGGGGAGAGGGCAACAACCGCTTTGTGGAGGGCTTCGTCAACGCCTCGGTGCTCTTCTGCGTGGGCGCCATGGCCATCAATGGCTCCATGGAGGCGGGCATGAACCACAATTATGATATTATCATCTCCAAGGCGGTCATTGACGGCGTTACATCCATTACCTTTGCCGCCGCCATGGGCGTCGGCGTGGCGTTTTCCGCCCTGCCCATCCTGGCGTATCAGGGCGGGCTGACCCTGATTTTTTCCCTGGTGGGACAGGGGATCGCGCCGGAAATCGTCACCGAGATGAGTGCTGTGGGCGGGACGATCATCGTGGGCATCGGGATCAATATGCTGGGCTTGCCCAAGGAAAAGATCCGCGTAGGCAATATGCTCCCGGCGATCTTCCTGCCGCTGGTGTACTTACCGGCGGCCCAGTGGCTGTCCGGGCTGATAGGATAGGGCGGATTCGCCTGCGGACCGGGAAAGCGGAGATACGCGCCCGGAGTCCGGCGCGCAAGCTGCCTGGGCAGAACGCTTTGCTGCGTTAGAATGAAAAAGCGAACGGAAGAGTTTGCCTATATTTCCGGTATGCACAGGGCCCTTTTTTAGGGGCTTTGTGCATTTTTGCTATAATCATTGATAAAAAAATAACGGATTTCTCCGGCACGCACCCTTGCCTGTTTGACAGAGAAGCGGTATACTATTTTAGGTATGGAATGTTAAAAAAATAACAAAGCGAACGAGCGGTTCGTCAGGAAAAAAACAATGCTTTTCATGCCGTTTTGCCCATGATATAATAGGTCGACGGGCCGAGATATTGTGGAATCCGTACAGAAAGTAAGGAGGCAGCACAGATGGGATTTGTGAAGCTGGAGAAGCAGGGTCATGTGGGCATAATGACCATTGACCGGCAGGAGGCGCTGAACGCGCTGAACAGCGCGGTACTGACCGACCTGGACGCGGCCATCGATCAGGCGGAGCAGGACAGCGAGATCTACGTAGTGATTTTGACCGGCGCGGGGCGCTCGTTCGTGGCGGGGGCGGACATCGGTGAGATGAAGGAGTTTTCCTCCATCGACGGAAAGAAGTTCGGCGTGCACGGGGGCAATGTGTTCCTGAAGCTGGAGAATATGAGCAAGCCCGTCATCGCGGCGGTGAACGGCTTCGCTTTGGGCGGGGGCTGCGAGCTGTCCATGGCGTGCGATATCCGCCTGGCCAGCGAGAAGGCCAAGTTCGGCCAGCCCGAGGTGGGCCTGGGCATCACGCCCGGCTTTGGCGGGACCCAGCGTCTGCCCCGTATCGTGGGTATTTCCAAGGCGATGGAACTGATTCTCACCGCCAAGGTCATCGGAGCGGCAGAGGCCAAGGCCATCGGGCTGGTGAGCGAGGTCTATCCGCCCGAGGAGCTGATGGGCAAGGCCATGGAGATGGCCGAAGCGATCTGCGCCAACGCCCAGATCGCGGTGTGCGAGTCCAAGCGCTGCATCCGCAAGGGCATGCAGACCGATATCAATACCGGCTCTTCCTTTGAGGCCGAGGCCTTCGGCGTCACCTGCGGCACCCGGGACAAGGACGAGGGGATGGGCGCGTTTTTGGAGAAGCGGGCGGAGAAGCACTTCCAGAACAAGTAATTTCGCACCCAAAACACAAGGAGGTTACATAATATGAAGAAAGTCGTAGTGATCGGCGGCGGCACGATGGGCCTGGATATTGCCCAGGTCTTCGCCCGCAAGGGATTCGACGTGGTGGTCCGTGATATCAAGGACGAGATCATTCAGGCGTCCGAGGCCCGTCTGAACAAGGGGCTGGACAAGCTGGTGGCCAAGGGCAAGCTGGACGAGGCGGGCAAGGCCGCCATCACCGGCAAGATCAGCTTCACGACCGATCTGAACCTGGCTGCGGACGCGGACCTGGTGGTGGAAGCCGCCATCGAGAATCTGGACATCAAGAAGAGCATCTTTGCCGAGCTGGACAAGATCTGCAAGAGCGAGACTATCCTGGCCTCCAACACCTCCTCCATCTCGATCACCGCCATCGCCGCGGCGACCAAGCGGGAGGACCGGTTCATCGGGATGCACTTCTTCAACCCCGCCACCGTGATGAAGCTGGTGGAAGTGATCCGCGGGGCCAAGACCTCTGACGCGACCTTCGCCGCCATTCGGGATCTGTCCGTGGAGATCGGCAAGGAGCCCGTGGAGGTCAACGAGGCCCCCGGCTTCGTGGTGAATAAGATCCTCATCCCCATGATCAACGAGGCCGCCGACCTGCTGTACACCGGCGTGGCCAGCGCAGAGGGCATCGACACGGCCATGAAGCTGGGCGCCAACCACCCCATGGGCCCGCTGGCTCTGGGCGATCTGGTGGGCCTGGATGTGTGCCAGGCCATCATGGACACGCTGTACAAGGAGACCGGCGATCCCAAGTACCGCTGCTCCCTGCTCATCCGCAAGATGGTCCGCGCCGGCCAGCTGGGCCGCAAGACCGGCAAGGGCTTCTTCGATTACTCCAAGTAAGACCGGGAACGACGCAGTTCCCTGACCGCACGCATTACGACGGGCGGGAGTTCGCTCCCGCCCGCCCGTTCTGAAATACATATCTAGGAGGAAGGCAACAAATGGATCTGCACCTGTCCAAAGAGCATGAAATGCTCCGCAAGATGTATCGGGACTTCGCGGAGAACGAAGTCAAGCCGCTGGCCGAGTGGGTGGACGAGAACGAGGCGTTCCCCGAGGAGACGGTAAAGAAGATGGCCAAGCTTGGGATGATGGGCATTTATTTTCCGAAGGAATATGGCGGAGCCGGGGCCGATGTGCTGAGCTACGTCATGGCGGTGGAAGAGATGAGCAAGGTCTGCGGGACTACCGGGGTTATCATCTCGGCCCACACCTCCCTGTGCGCGGCGCCCATTTTTGAAAACGGCACGGAGGAGCAGAAGAAGAAATATCTGCCCAAGCTGTGCTCCGGCGAGTGGATCGGCGCCTTCGGGCTGACCGAGCCGGGGGCCGGCACGGACGCCCAGGGGCAGCAGACCACCGCGGTGAAGAACGAGAACGGGGACTGGGTGCTCAACGGCTCGAAGATCTTCATCACCAACGCGGGCTATGCCAACGTGTTTATCATCATCGCCATCACCGGAGTGTCCACGGATAAGAAGGGGCGCAAGAAGAAGGAGATCTCCTCCTTCATCGTGGAGCGGACGGACAAGGGATTCTCGGTGGGCAAGCACGAGAAGAAGATGGGCATCCGGGGCTCCTCGACCTGCGAGCTGATCATGGAGGACTGCGTGATCCCCGGCGACCGCCTGCTGGGCAAGCAGGGCAAGGGCTTCAGCATCGCGATGAAGACGCTGGACGGCGGACGGATCGGCATCGCCTCCCAGGCGCTGGGCCTGGCCGAGGGCGCCATTGAGGAGACCATCAAGTACACGAAGGAGCGCGTCCAGTTCGGCCGCCGCATTTCCCAGTTCCAGAACACCCAGTT
Source organism: Flavonifractor sp. DFI.6.63 (assembly GCF_024462255.1). Lineage (NCBI taxonomy): Bacteria > Bacillati > Bacillota > Clostridia > Eubacteriales > Oscillospiraceae > Flavonifractor > Flavonifractor sp. DFI.6.63. Next base: position 79,424 of record NZ_JANGBE010000015.1, read on the forward strand.
CCAGTTGGCCGACATGTATGCCAAGACCGAGGCCGCCAAGTGGCTGGTATACTCTGCGGCGATGAAGAAGCAGAACCACGAGCCCTACAGCATGGACGCGGCGATGGCGAAGCTGGTGGCGGCGGAGACGGCCAGCGACGTGACCCGGCGGTGCGTGCAGCTGTTCGGCGGCTACGGCTACACCCGCGAGTACCCTGTGGAGCGCATGATGCGCGACGCGAAGATCACGGAGATCTACGAGGGCACCAGCGAAGTGCAGCGGATGGTCATCTCTGCCAACCTGGGCGTGAACTAAGAAGGAACTGGAGGGAGAAATACGATATGAAAGCAATCGTTTGTGTCAAGCAGGTCCCGGATACCTCGGGGGTGGTGGCGGTAAAGGAAGACGGCACCATGGACCGTGCGGCAATGGCGACCATTACCAACCATGACGATCTGGCCGCGGTA